>CAMWOF010000023.1 GCA_947175805.1 uncultured Clostridiaceae bacterium | reverse complement strand
GCTAATTTGTGACTTACCAATCATTAAATAAAAAATTTAAGGATTATATAATAATTTTCCTGCTATTGTAGTAGCATAACAAGGAAGGGAGTTCAACAATGTATCTGAGAATACTTAAAAAAGACCTAAAACGAAAAAAGACCATGAATGCCATATTACTGCTCTTTATTATTCTGGCAACCATGTTCATCGCAAGCGGTGCCAACAACATGATTACCGTTGCCAATGCTCTTGACAACTATTTTGAAATGGCAAATGTACCTGATTACTACTTTATAACCGCCTATGAAGAAGAGACCGAACGGTTTGACTCTTTTGCCGGAGACCATGGCTATGATTACAGTTCCAATGAACTGATTCAGTTAGACCCTAAAAATGTTACGGTAGATGAAGAAAAACTCGAATATGGTAACACGGTATGTATATCTGCCATCGGTGAAGAGAAAATATTTGACAGCAATGAGAAGGAAATCACCCATGTGGTGGACGGCGAGATATACATTAGCGCCCAGCTTTTCAATTCAAAGGACAATCACTTTTATGAAGGCTGTAAAATTACACTGGAGTCCGAGGATGTGAAAAAGGAATTTACACTGAAGGGCTATACAAAGGATGCCCTGTTTGGCAGCAGTATGATTGGCATGACCCGTTTCCTTATCAGTCAAAATGACTTTGCGCTATTTGATACAGAAAATGCCAATGCTTCATATTCTATTTCAGTCTATACGGATGATACCACCTTTATGGAAAGGTTTACCGACTTTAATTTGCTTACGACAATGAATATCAATTATTCAGGAATAAAATTAATGTACCTCATGGATATGCTTATTGCGGCGGTGGTGCTTATTGTGAGTATCTGCCTGATTTTAATCTCTATGGTAATTCTTAAGTTCACCATCAATTTTACCATGAGCGAGGAATTCCGGGAAATCGGCGTTATGAAGGCAATCGGCATCACCAATCACAAAATCCGCAAGCTCTACATAGTAAAATATCTTGCTATTTCCGTACTTGGCGGGGTGATAGGATATATACTCAGCTTCCCTTTTGGAAAGCTCTTAATTGAAAGCGTATCGAAAAATATTATTATTTCCCAGAGGAATACATCGGTACTGAATTTGATTTTTGCCGGAGCTACGGCAGCCGTTGTGATAATGTTTTGCTATTTTTGTACGAGAAAAATCAATCACTTTTCACCCATTGTCGCCATCCGGAACGGGCAAAGCGGAGAACGCTATGAAAGAAAAAGCTTCCTCCGCTTACATCAATCCGGCATTGCACCCATCCCATTTATGGCTGCAAACGATATATGCAGCGGGCTGAAGAGATATGCTTCCATGATTGTCATTTTTACCCTGGGCTTATTACTGATTCTTATTCCGGTCAATACAATCAATACCCTGCAATCGGACCGGCTTATCGCCGTATGCAACATGGCGGAATGTAACCATGTGATTTCACAGGAGCTGTTTTTTTCGCCCGGCACAAAAAACAGGGATACCATTAACGACGATCTGAATGCTGTGAAAGACATGCTTCGTGAAAATGATATAGAGGCAGATGTATTTCGGGAATTGCTGTTCCGATTCCGGATTTCCCACGACGATAAACATATGTCCTCTCTCTCTTTTCAAGGAGCGGGCGGGGTAACTACAGATATGTATTCCTATCTTGAGGGAAGTGCACCACAAAACAACGGGGAAGTTGCCATTACATATGTTGTAGCAGATACCATTGGTGCACATATCGGTGATGATGTGGAAATTGATATCGGCAGCGAGTCCAGAACCTACACCGTGACTGCCATTTACCAAAGTATGAATAATCTTGGTGAAGGTATCCGTTTTTATCAGGAAGATACACTGGATTACAATTATCTTGCAGGCAACTTCGGCATGCAGATTAAGTACCTCGATAATCCCGACAGCCAAACCCTCGCTGATAGGAAAAAGCTGCTTGAGACAACATACCCCGACGTGGACATACTTTCATCAGAAGAGTACGTCAATTATATGATTGGTGATGCGGCAGGGGAACTACAAGGTGTAAAGCATTTGATTCTCGGCATTGTTCTATGTATCAATGTATTGGTTACCGTACTCATGGTAAAGAGTTTTCTCACAAAGGAAAAGAGGGAAATCGCAATGCTCAAGTCAATGGGCTTCCAAAACTCCTCGCTGATTATGTGGCAGTCCATGCGAATCGGCATTGTCCTGCTGATTGCAATCGTCGTAGGAACATTGCTTTCCACACCATTGACGAAGCTTACTGTGGAACCTGTATTCCGTATGATGGGTTCCTACAGTATCGAATTTCAAATAGAGCCTTTAGAAATTTATGTGATTTATCCACTGATTCTGCTTTTTATAACGGTGCTTGCAGGTATGATAACCGCAGCCGGACTTACCAAAATATCAGTATCAGAAACGGCAAATATCGAATGAGGTAAAAACGGAACATAAAATGACAAACACATCACACATAGTTAGTGCAAAATGAAATATGAAAATTATGATTGGTCGCACGCTCCTACGGAGCATCCGACATAGAAAGAGGTAAAAATTATGGAAAAAATATTAGACGTAAAGGATTTATGCAAAACATATATTATCAACAAACGCCAGAACAATGTACTTAAAAATGTTAATTTTTCTGTTCATGCCGGAGAGATGGTGGCTGTGATGGGGCCCTCCGGCTCCGGCAAATCCACGCTTTTATATTCGGTTTCGGGCCTGGATCAAATCACTGCCGTAAAGGTCTCATTTTGTGGAAATGATATTGCCGGTTTATCTGAAAAGGAGCTTGCCGGACTTCGGCTTGACGAGATGGGATTCATCTTTCAGCAAATGTACATGCTCAAAAATCTTACCGTGTTAGACAACATTATTTTACCTGCCTGCCAATCAAATAAAATCCATGAGAGCAGGAAGGAAACGGTAGAAAGAGGTCAGGCACTTATGAGGAAACTTTCGATTATCGATACCGCTGACAACGATATTAACGAGGTTTCCGGGGGACAGCTGCAGCGCGCATGTATCTGCCGGAGCATGATTAATCAGCCGAAAATGATTTTTGCGGACGAACCCACGGGTGCCTTAAACCGTACTGCTTCTGACGAAGTGATGGAGGAGCTTACAAAATTAAATCGGGAAGGCACAACAATCATGCTTGTGACCCATGATGTGAAGGTTGCTGCAAAATGTACAAGAGTGCTTTACATCGTTGACGGAAACATCAAAGGCGAGTATAGTTTAGACAAATACACCGCTTCCTCCCAATTAAGAGAGCGGGAACGGTCACTGAACAACTGGCTTATGGAGATGGGATGGTAAAAAAATGGACATGACAGATATACTTATTGTAGAAGATAACAAAGATCTTGCTAACCTGCTTTGTGATTTTCTGCGGGCTGAAAACTATACTGTCTCTATAGCGGAAAGCGGGGAAAAGGCACTGGCATTATACGAAAAGTATGGTGCCCGGCTCCTTATCCTTGACATTATGCTGCCCGGCATTGACGGATTTGCCGTTTGCAAAAAAATACGGGAGCAAAGCAATACACCGATTCTCATCGTCAGCGCAAAAACAGAAAAGGAAGATAAATTAAACGGTTTGCTTCTGGGTGGCGATGACTATATCGAAAAACCCTATGATATTGATATTATGCTGGCAAAAATCAAGGGCATTTTCAGCCGCAGATATGCGCTTGATGAACTGGTAGAGGGAAACCTCCGCATCAATAAAGCAAACCGGATTATTTATAAGGATGATGTCCCTCTCGAACTCACAGCTAAGGAATTCGACCTGATGCTTTTACTGGCAGAAAATAAGGGACGGGTCCTAAATAAGGATTACATTTTTCAACACATTTGGGGAAGTGACAGCGATTCAGAGCCCCAAACGCTCACTGTGCATATTAACTGGCTGCGGCAAAAAATCGAAAATGAACCGAAGAAGCCCAAAAGAATTCTCACTGTCTGGGGTACGGGGTACAAATTTATATGAAAAGCTATAACAAAATCTGTGCTGCTGTTTTTGCAGTATGGATTATATTAACTATAATTGCAAACCTTTATCTGCTTTCCCTGAGCCGTTATAACAACGACAGAAGCTATCGGGTGGAAATCTCAAGAATTGCCCGTGAAATTGCCAAAAACGGCTATCATGAGCCTGATTTTTCCCGGTATGAGTATGTTACCGATATCACCGTATACAGCGGAGATGACAGCTTTTACAATACCGACAGCGACTATAGCATTTTGAAAATCAATGATATACTCTATCGCTTTGACTATAACACCGAAAAAAGAACTGATATACATCGTCTGATGCTGTTTGTCAACAGCATTCTCGGTATCATGATATTACTCCTTCTGGCTGTTATGTTCTATATCCGCCGACGGATTCTTCAGCCATTTGCACACCTGATTGACGTGCCTTATGCATTGTCAAAGGGCAATCTAACCGCACCTATAGAGGAAACCAAAAACCATTTTTTTGGAAATTTTGTATGGGGGCTTAACATGCTCCGGGAACATATAGAACAGCAAAAGCAGCGGGAGCTTACCTTGCAGAAGGAAAAAAAGACGCTGCTTTTATCCCTGTCCCATGATATCAAAACACCCCTCTCAGCAATCAAGCTCTATGCAAAAGCACTTTCTAAAGGGCTGTATGAGGATAAGGCAAAGCAGCTTGAAATCACAGATCAAATCAATGCCAAGGCAGATGAAATTGAAGGCTTTGTGGATGAGATTATCAGTGCTTCCCGGACAGATTTATTAAGTCTTGATGTGACCATGGGTGAATTTTATCTTTCGACCCTGCTTAATCATATTTCCGACTATTACCTTGAAAAATTATCCTTGATTAAAACAGATTTTAGCCTGGGGACATATAACGACTGCCTGCTCAAGGGAGACCTTGACAGAGCCGTGGAGGTTCTGCAAAATATTATGGAAAATGCCATCAAATACGGGGACGGAAAAAGTATCAGCCTTCACATGTCCGAAGAGGAGGGCTGCTCTCTGATTTCTGTAGAGAACACCGGCTGCTCCTTAAACGAGGGCGAGCTCCCCCACATATTTGACAGCTTCTTCAGAGGCTCTAACACTGCCCATCAGGCGGGCAGCGGTTTAGGCCTCTATATCTGCCGGCAGCTTATGCACAAAATGAACGGCGAAATATTTGCCGAAGTGAAAGACGAAACGATGGTAGTCTCCATCGTATTCGAGAAAGTCTGAAAATCCATAGCAAACTACAACAAGCCGTTCCTGAAAGTATTGAGTCTCCTCAAAACGCAACCGTAAAGCATGTATACTCTCCCACCTCACTTTCCACATAAATCTCACCGCCCTGCCCATTGATAATTCCTTTAGAAAGGGCAAGACCGATTCCGATACTATTTTCATTTACTTTGGATTTAGCACGGTAAAACCGCTTAAACACCTTATGGATATCATCACCGGAAATACCAATTCCGTAATCCTTTATGTGAATTTCCGTGAGCACTGAGGATTGTTCTGTCCACACTTCAATGGTACTTCCCTCCGACGCGTATTCTGTTGCATTTTTCAAAATATTGGTAAGTGCCTCCACAGTCCACGCTCTGTCATGCATCAACTCTATGTCATCATCACATTGAAGCTCTATATGCTGCCCCTTCGCCTCTTTTAGTACCCGCACATTCTCAATAGCAAGCTGCAAAGTGTTCTTTAAATTTTGTCTCTCCGGCTCGAAACGGATACTTCCCGCCTCCAACCTGGCAAGTTTCAACAGGTTAAGCACCAGCCATTCCATGCGGTTAAGCTGCTGCCCCATCTTTTCCAGCATATCCCTGCGCTCTTCATCTGACAGCGCAATATTATCCAGCAAATCCTGATATATCGTTAAGGTTGCCAAGGGCGTTTTTAGCTGATGGGAAATATCCGCAATCAAATCCTGTAAAAAGACCTTTTCCTTTTCCGCATCCTCCCTCGCCTGGGCAATGGCAGTCACCATCTTCTGATAGGATTCCCAAAAGGCTCCAATATCTCCTTCCTGCATCGAAAGTGGTATTATGTCTTGTTCCGACAGCGCCTGCTCTCCGGAAAGCACCAAATCCGAGGTCTGCTTGGCAATGCGAATCGTATCCGCAGAAATATAATATATACGCAGTCCATGGATATACCCAAACGTGGCCACAGCCAAAAAAACGAACCACAAAAGCCCATACAAAAACCACACGCTCTTCCGGACATTTGCGTTGTAATCGGTGAGACGATAGTTAAAATACCCATATCTCTCCAAATTTTTGCCCATATCGCCCAACTTTGATAATTCTCTTAAATAGGCCTGCTCAATCCGGTCAATGCCATAGTCCAGTACAAAGAACAGTACAATACCGATAACAGCGGCCATCAGAACATATTGCATTGTATATCTTCTTATTTCTCTATTTCGGAACATGGCTTCTCCTATTTTTTATAACTCACTCCTCCGTGAACATGTAGCCCACACCCCGGACAGTAGCAATGCAGTTTTTATCCGCCCCCAGCTTTTCCCTGAGCCGCCGAATATATACCGATAATGTATTGTCATCTATAAAATCACCGTCAATGTCCCATAGCTGCTCCAATAAACGGTTTCTGGACAGCACCTTATTCTTGTGCTGCATAAGATTCAGAAACAGACGGTACTCACTGGGCGTCAAATTCAAAAGCATATCCCTCTGCATAATCTCATGCCTGGTCAAATATACAGTAAACACCCCTGCCTGCAGAATATCCGCCGGCTTGTTTCCCGCATCATAACGCCTTAGATTTGCCTTAATTCTGGAAATCAGCTCCCGCACCCGGAAGGGCTTGGCAATATAATCATCTCCGCCCACATCCAGACCCTGCACTACATTGACCTCTTCCCCCAGCGCCGTCAAAAAAATTATCGGCAGACTCATGCCCTTCGCCCTTAGCTCCTGACAAAACTGATACCCGTCCCCATCCGGCAGATTCACATCCAGCAAAATCAGGGAAATATCATTTTTCACCAGCTTTCTCGCCTCCGCCAGACAATCCACATGCTCCACGGTAAAACCCTCTGCCTTCAGCGCATAAGAGGTGGCCGTGGCAAGGGCAGCGTCGTCCTCCACTAATAATAACCTGTTCATCCGTACTCCTTTTATAATCAATTTTTATATGCTTCCTAAAAATAATTTATATAATCATTATACTTCCCTCGCTTGACGGAATTATTATAGCATCTCGCCTACGGCTCGATGACTGTTTTCGCATTATAGAGCTTTTGCGCAAGCGCAAAGCTCTGCAATGCTCATTATACCATATATTTTATTGTAAGTGCAAACAAACCGGCCAGCCATATCCCACATTGCAGCAGCTTCGCAAATGTGGACCATTGGCTGACCGGTCTTCCTTTACCATTGATACTTTTTTATGTTTTTACTTCTTTGCTCCAGTATCCGTCTGCACATCCTGCGGCTCATCCAATCCATCCTTGATGCCTGTCAGCGGAAATTTCACCGTCACCTTGAAAAGGTCACCGTCCAGTGTAATTTCAAATGTTCCCTGCTGCAGCGTCACCAGATTCCTGGCAATGGACAGCCCCAGACCGGAGCCGCTTGTATTTCTTGATTCATCTCCCCGGACGAACCGCTCCATCAGTTCCTCCGCAGAAATATTAAGTTCATACTGCGATATATTTTTCATCACCACGGAAACTGTGGCAGCCTCCTCTGACACATCCACATAAATTCTGGAATTTTCCATGGCATACTTATAGATGTTCTGGCAGAGATTCTCAAATACCCGGAAGGTATGCCTGCTGTCCAGATTTACAACGGCACAGTCTATTTTGAAATTTTCTATGACCGTCAGATTTCTACTTTTAAACTTATCCTCAAACTCACCTAAGGTCTGTCTTAACAGTTCAATCAAATCAAGGCGCATCGGAACAAATTCCACATTTCCCGTGGATGACTTTGACACCTCCACCAAATCCTCCATAAGCTGCTTTAACCGCTGGGATTTCTGGTCAAGCACCTCTAAATAATGCTCCGAATTTTCCCCTGCCATCGGCTCCTTCTTCAACAAATCCACATAATTGATAATAGATGTCAACGGCGTTTTAATATCATGGGAAACATTGGTAATCAGTTCCGTCTTTAGCCGCTCATCCTTTAAACTCTGCTCCACTGCCAGCTTCAGGCCATTCTGCAGATGGTTAATATTCTCTGCCAATGCCCTTTTATGTCCATGCATATGCTCTGTGCTGATTTTATAATCCAGGTTTCCTTCCTTTAACTGGGCAACACCGTCTATAATCTCTGCGGTATACCGGATATCACGAAAGACGCGATTAAACACCAATGCCTCTATCACAAACGCCAGTACAAGAGCAGCCATACCCACCTCGTGTCCTCTGTAAAAGCCTGCCCCGCCAATCATGACCAGGATAAACAATACTATCTGGCTGCATACAAAGGCCGCTGACAGTCTGTAGTCTATCCTGAAGGCGCTTAGCAGATTACTTCCCGCAGCCTTCATCTTCCCGTATCTTTCCCCGAACCTTTGCGCTATGGCTTTATAGAGCTTGAAAGCTTCCTTCCATACAATTCTCACAAGATGCGCGCACAAGCTCCTTTGCAGGAACATTTTATGCCGGATTCTTGTCAGCAGCTCAAAGCAGAATGGAAGGACAGAGCAACACATCAAAATCACTATGAAAATAGCACAGTTCTCCCGGCTGCCAAACATAATCTCAGCATCCCTGCTGTTCATCAGCATATCCCCTGCCAGCAGTTCCGTAAACAGCAGGGCTGTCGGCAAACCAAGTATCAGCTCTGTATACACACGAAAGCTCACCTGCATTTTAGTCAAGGTATTGTTATTGTCCTGATAACCGACTACTAGACATAAATACGCAAACAATACCAGGGCAGCCATTAGCAGCAGAACACTGTAGGCCAGATATGTCTTTGCATGCCGATACAAATCCCTGTTCTGCTCAAACTCCTTCAATCCATAGGATAAAAAGTCATTGTACTCCATTCTATCTGCAACGGAAATCGTAATTTTCGCCTCATGGCTCATCAAATAGTCCTCTAAGTAATAAACTTCGCCATCAAAGGTCTGCACACTATAAGATGAGCCATCAGAAAACAGCCTGTCGTATAAATACTGTGCATTTGCTTCCGTTAAGGTTCCGTCTATCTGATTGCCATTCAAATCACAGCTCCATGTCAGAACATTATTTTTTGTAATATCCTCTCCCTTCTGTATGTTTGACCAAGCCTCTGACTTGTTATCCAGCTTAACCTCATACCGGTAGTTACTTTCCCCGGAATGCAACTGCTTCACCGCTTCGGAGTATGACATGTAAGTATTATAAGCCGATACATAGTACGCTGCCAATGTGTCAAAATAGTAAACCGGCACTGCTAAAAAAGCCTCATCCATATGTGCGTATGATTTCTCGCCATACAGCTTCGTCCAGTTATTCAAATCGTCTTTATTATAGAACAGCCATTTTTCTCCTGTATCCAACGCCCCAAACCGGCTGCACCTCACCTGTTCCGTGCCATCAATATACTCCCACCGGCTGCCTGCCACCTCTGCCACATACACGTTATATGTCGGCAGTTCCATGGAAGCCTCTGTAGCTTCGCCAGACTCATCTGTGATTGCTGTAGTAGCTATAGATTCGTCACTCAAATATTCAGATGTCCCGATGCCGTCAAACAGGCGTTCATCCTCTTCATAGTACTCATCCAGGCTGAGCTTTCTGCCATACGCTTTTATCACCTCAATTAACTTTTTCTTCGCTATCTCCACATACGCATTCGACTTGTCCACACCTTCATTCTGAAACAATGCTTGGAGATTACCATTTCCCTCCACGTCTGCCGACGCATCCGGCATTAGCTCTGCCAGGTGCTTATATGTGTATGCGCGTGAAACCCCGATAAGATTATCCCACTCAATGTATTCGTCCGGGGTAAGATTATACACCAGCGCCCGGTATTCTTCCTCGGTAAGATCAGCAATATCCTCGAATTCATAGCTTACAATCTGCTCTGGATCATAATAAGCGATTTCCATCGCCGTTGCCATGGGCATCCCCTTATACTCCCTGTATACCTGCTTCCCAAATTCATTTAGTATATCTGCCTTTACGGCATGTGCCAGGCTGTCCAGGCACACCTGGGAGTCAAAATAAGTAGCCGGCACCGTCTCTTGCAACACCTCCATACCACCGGAAGAAACGGCTGACATTACCCATACACCGAAATATATGCCTGCGCCCAGACAAAGCAGCAGCAAAATCCCTGCCATCCATTTTGTTACCCCTGCATATAAAAACTTCTTCATTCTTCACCATTCCTTTTCTAATCCAACTTATCCATACGATAACCAACGCCCCACATGACCTTAATATACCTTGGGTTTTTCGTGTCGATTTCCAGCTTCTCCCGAATACGCCTGATATGTACAGATACAATATTCTCCGTTGCATAGGCGTCTTCCTGCCATATTTTCTCATAGATAACAGACGAAGAAAACACCATACCGAGATTGGACATCAGCAAATGCACAATCTTATACTCAGTGGGTGTGAGCTTTAGCGGCTCCCCCGCAAGGGTCACCAGCTTCTTATCATCATCCAGCACCAAATCCCCATTGACAAGAACATGGGAATTTTCCTCCACCATGCTTCCAAGCCTCGTGTAGCGGCGAAGCTGTGACTTCACCCTGGCAATCAGCTCCAACGGGTTAAAGGGCTTGGTAACATAATCATCTGCCCCTACATTCAGACCGAGAATCTTATCCATGTCCTCCGACTTTGCCGACAGCATAATGACAGGCACATTGCTGGTCTTGCGGATTGTCATGACTGCATGCGTGCCGTCCATAACCGGCATCATAATATCCATAATGACCAACTGTATTTCCTGATTTCTCATCACCTCTAAAGCCTCTCTCCCATTATAAGCAGGAAAAATCGTATAGCCCTCCTGCTGCAGGTAAATAGTGATTGCCTCCACAATCTCCTTGTCATCATCACATACTAAAATATTCATCCTCTACACCTCATAATCAATTTCCCAATCTTACAATATCAACAATAACATCCAATTCTTACGAACATTTACAACAGAACCTTAAGAAAATATTACAAAGAAATACTCGAAAAAGGGCTGTCGAATTGACAACCCTCCCTGCTTTTGTTTTATTATATAATTATGCTTTTCGCCTGCGCTTGCCCTTTTTGGACATAGAATCCTTCACAATCTCACGAAACCTCTCAATTGCCCACTGTTCCTGGATAACACAAAAGCCCTCTGGCATATGCTCGTCAAAAAGCTGCCTGTTTCTGAGAGAAATCTTATAATACTGCTCCATATCCAATTTGAAGGACACCGGTCCCGCTTCCTGAAACAAAACCGTATAGCCGTAGTCATCCTGCCGCACCATTTCAAAAAAAACGCCCCGCACCTTGTCATTCCTGTACTTGCCAGTCTGACCAAGCTGGCTGACCAGCATTACCTTCTGCACCTCAACCGCCCTGTCATCCAAGTCTTCGTCCAGGATTAAAAGCTTCTCAATAAACCCGTTCACACTGACAGCAATACGTAGCTTGTACTGCTTATTAAGATTCTTATAGTTATCATCCACCAGGGATTCTGCATTAAAGGCAGCAATTTTATCTAACTGCTCCTTATCCGATGCAGGCACAAACCAGACCATATAACCTTTTTCCACATCCTGGTAAAGACAAGGATATATCATCGGCAGCTCCAGCCCACAGCCTTCACATTTGAATCTGAACAGCTCGTTTTTCAAAAGCCTGCTCTTTAGCTCCGGCTGCGTGTTCCCTACAATCCGCTCATATCGAATCACTTTATGTTCCTTACCGCACTCCGGGCAGGTTAAATCTGTTTCTTTCTGATCCTTCATGACATCCTCCTAGTATTGCATTGCATACTCGCTAAGTATAACTTATTTTGAAGGAGAAAACAACTGCGAAAAATCACATATTGACATTTTCATACACATCAGTTATTATATTACTTGCGTCAAACGCACATATATGTGTTTATCGGGGTGTGGCTCAGCTTGGTAGAGCGCTTGGTTCGGGACTAAGAGGCCGCAGGTTCAAATCCTGTCACCCCGATTTTTTTATGCTTATCTTTATATTCTTTTCCTACCTTCCCTTAATCTGTGCTTTACAAAAACTCATCTTTCCTGCAAATATGACACAGGCTCCCAGAAAAACAAACAGGATAGGTGCAAACTGCCATGGAGTCAGACTAATTCCCGGCAGAGAATAAAGCCGCATATCAGAAAAGCCCTGATCAAACTTCAAAAGATTGATAGGTATCATATTCCATAGCTGGGAAATCAGTCCCCATTCTAAAGGCGGCACCGGAATCAGTCGGGCAACAAATAGTCCTCCTATCATGATTGCAATGGTAAATACACTATTTTTAATCACCCATGCCAATACCATTGTAATAACGGCAATCAGGATAGCCGAGAGCACTAAAATGCCCAACATAATAAGCCAGGTCTCTCCTGCGGAAAGCGGATAGGGATACCACGATGCCATAACACTCTGAAGGCTTGCATGAAAACCGTCCCACCCATATGCGGTTGCATTTCCGATAACATCAATCAACACAAACACTATGGTCACCACAAATGTTACAAGTACTCCCGCCAGCAGCTTTGCCCCGTACAGCTTTCCTCTACCCAGCCGGGTGGAAAACACCAGCTGGTCAGTTCTCTGATTTGCCTCCACCATAAACACATTTACCATCACCATAGACAGAAAAAATGTAAGAAGCATCAATGTCATATAACTGCCGTCCATATGTATCAGGCTTTCATAGGCAAGGCTATATTCATATGTCAGCTTATCCGGGAGGCTGTCTGCCTTAGTCTGCCAATACTTCTTCTCTTTTTCCGATAATCCATATCCTGCATACATATCCTCCCGCAATTTGTCTACATGCGCATAGAATTCCTCTTCCGACAAAGAAAGCACAGAGAGCCCCCGCATGCCTGCCATCCCCTTTATCTGATCAAAAATGCCCTCATAAGGGCGCACTTCATTCTGATACATATCCGTGAGCATATAAGACACACCATCATCTGTCATATCCGCATTGCTCGTTGCCATTTCTGCCTCGATGTACAATCCCGATTTGAGTTCTCTTCTAATAATATCCACCTTATTCATTACCGCCTCTATCTCCCGGAGTAATGCCTCATCAACGGTTCTGCCCGAAAATGCCCTTCCGTATTCCAAATCCTTTTTATTCCGCTCCATGTGGGTTTCTAAAAGCTCTCCGTTAATATATGTATTTCCCAAACATCCTGAAAACGCCAAAAGAGTCTGAATTGCCATAAACACAAAAAATGCAATGACAAAGCTTCTCTTTTTTACTATTTTGCGCAGCTCGAAGCCTACCAGTGTCCTCATTATGCCATATCCTCCAATCCATCAAATTCTTCCAGATAAAAGTTCTCCAAATCTCCTTCTATCTCATCTCTCGTTCCGTTAAATATTAGCTGTCCCTCATTCATCATTAAAATCCTGTCCGCAATCTTATCAATATCCGACACGATATGGGTGGACAAAATCACTACACTACTCTTACCCAAGCCCTGTATCAGATTGCGGAAACGCACTCTCTCCTTCGGGTCTAAGCCCGCTGTGGGCTCATCCAGAATCAGCAGCTTTGGCTCATTTAACAGTGCCTGGGCAATGCCCAATCGCTGCTTCATACCTCCCGAATAAGTACGGACCTTCTTTTTGGCAGCCTCCGTTAATGCCACCAGCTCTAAAAGCTCCTCCACCCGCTCCTTTGCCTGCCCTTTTCCCATCCCTTTAAGAGCAGCCATATAGAGAAGGAAATCCCTGCCCGAAAACTCCGGATAATACCCAAAATCCTGAGGCAGATAGCCTAAAATCCCACGATATTCCTCCATGGATACATC
>CAMWOF010000022.1 GCA_947175805.1 uncultured Clostridiaceae bacterium | reverse complement strand
TTTTTTTTTCACAAGAATTGGTAACCATGCCAGGGTCATATGTGTGCCAAAATTATGTTTATATTATATTAACAAATCATCCTATCATATGTCTATCACAATAAACCTGCAATCTATAACAATTCTGTTTTTTCACGGTTTTTGCCATCTTGGACTTGCATTTCTTACAACTATCCCTTAAGATAATTTGCATCCGACATATGATTAGGAGGAAAACTATATGAACAAGATTTCATTGGAAGAAGAACTGAAGAACAACTCATATCCGGGACGAGGCATTGTAATAGGCAGAACGCCGGATGGCAAAAAAGCTGTCACCGCCTACTTTATTATGGGTCGGAGCGAAAACAGCCGGAACCGCATCTTTGTCACCGATGGACAGGGTATCCGCACCCAGGCGTTTGATGAATCCAAAATGGAGGATCCGAGCCTGATTATATATGCGCCGGTCCGCGTACTGGGAGATAAAACGATTGTCACAAACGGTGACCAGACAGATACGGTCTATGAGGGGTTGGCAAAGGGGCTTACCTTTGAACAGTCCCTGCGCTCCCGGACATTTGAACCGGATGCGCCGAATTATACGCCGAGAATCTCCGGCGTGCTGCACATTGCGGAGGGCAGCTTTAACTATGCAATGTCCATCCTGAAAAGCAATCACGGCAATCCGGATTCCTGCCGCCGTTTTACCTTTACCTACGAGAATCCGGCAGCAGGCGAGGGACATTTTATCCACACCTATGCACAGGACGGGGAACCTCTCCCAAGCTTTGAGGGAGAACCAAAGACCGTGGGCATCGGCAGTGACATTGATGCGTTTACTTCTCTTATCTGGGACAGCTTAAACGCTGATAATAAAGTATCTCTCTTTGTCCGCTTTACCGACATTGCTACTGGTGCCGCTGAAACAAGGATTATCAATAAGAACCAATAACCAAGGAGGAATTTTAAAATGAATGAAATCCAATTAAAATACGGATGCAATCCGAATCAAAAGCCTTCCCGCATTTTTATGGAGGACGGGAGCGACCTTCCTGTCACTGTCCTAAACGGAAAGCCGGGCTATATCAATTTTCTGGACGCCTTTAACGGCTGGCAGCTTGTAAAGGAATTAAAAGAGGCAACCGGGCTTCCTGCTGCCACATCATTTAAGCATGTTTCCCCTGCGGGGGCTGCCGTAGGGCTTCCGCTGGATGAGACGCTTGCTAAAATTTACTGGGTGGATGATTTAGGAGAGTTATCTCCCCTGGCATGTGCCTACGCTAGGGCAAGAGGGGCTGACCGCATGTCCTCCTTCGGGGATTTTATTGCCCTGTCAGATGTATGCGACAAGGATACCGCAAGGCTCATTAAGCGTGAGGTGTCCGATGGCGTCATTGCTCCAGGTTATACCGAGGAGGCATTGTCACTCTTAAAGGAAAAGAAAAAAGGCGGCTACAATATCATCCAGATTGACCCGGCATATGTACCTGCCCAGCTTGAGCGCAAGCAGGTCTACGGCATCACTTTTGAGCAGGGACGAAATGAATTAGATATTGACGCAGAATTATTATCCAACATCGTCACTGTAAATAAAGAAATCCCTGCATCTGCGCTGATAGATATCAAGATTTCCCTGATTACGCTGAAATACACGCAGTCCAATTCCGTATGCTATGTAAAGGGCGGTCAGGCCATCGGCATCGGCGCCGGGCAGCAGTCGCGAATCCACTGCACCAGACTGGCAGGACAAAAGGCGGATAACTGGTATCTGCGTCAGGCGCCCCAGGTGATGGGACTGCAGTTTGCAGAAGGGCTTGGCAGAGCGGACAGGGATAATACGATTGACGTTTATATCGGCGATGAGTATGAGGATGTACTCCGGGATGGCGAGTGGCAAAAGCGATTCAAGGTAAAGCCGCCTGTATTTACCAGGGAAGAAAAACGCGCCTGGCTGGACGGCAACCAGGATGTGACCCTTGGCTCCGATGCCTTTTTCCCATTCTCCGACAACATAGAGCGGGCATATAAGAGCGGTGTCAAGTATATTGCGCAGCCCGGAGGCTCAGTGCGGGACGATTTAGTGATTGCCTGCTGCGACCAGTACGATATGGTTATGGCATTTACCGGAATTCGGCTGTTTCATCACTAATACACAAGCAAACGCCCCTGCGCTGATTTCCGACAAGGGACAGCACAGGGGCATTTTTATGTCTTTTATTCTTTTCATCAAGCTATGCAGATTTTCATCAGTCTATACATAAATCAGCTTTCATTTAACCTCTCCGAGGACATATGCTTCTCAGGTTTTTTGAGTATATAGGCTCCAGCAAGCAGCACCAGCATCACAACCCAGCTAATTGGCTCCGTATACGCAACCCCCACATAACCAAACGCCGGCACAAAGAACTTTGCCGATAACACCTTTACCGTCATCTCCAATATACTGGAGCATACAGGAATCACCTTTCTGCCCATTCCCTGCAGAGAACAGCGGAGCACCATCAGAGGGCCTAACACATAAAAGAACACAATGCTGATTTGCAAGTACATGACTGCGGCATCAATAGTGACTGCATCCTTTGAAGTGGTAATCCACTGTAAAACCGCTCTGCCCCCTGTTAAGCAGACAATAATCAAGACTGTGGTAATGCCGCTGACAATCAAAAGCGCATGCCTGACGCCCTGCCTTACCCTATCCGGTCTGCCTGCACCGGTATTCTGACTCACATAGGTAGTCATCGCTAGCGAAATCGTATATAATGTCATCGTTAATACATCGAACACTTTTCGCGCCGCAGTGTGCGCCGTCACATACAATGTTCCCAAGCTGTTAATCGCACCTTGGAGCACCACGGTTCCAATATGGACGATGCAGGACATCAGCCCCATAGAAAGACCAGTGGTAATCAACTCACTGTATATCGCGCCCTCAGCCTTCCATGACTCCCGTTTCGGAAGGATTTCCCGAAAACGTGCAATAAGAATAAACCCGCAGAGCAGCGCTGCTACCGCCTGGGCAATCACCGTTGCCACCGCAGCTCCCTCAATTCCCCAGTCAAATACCCGTACAAATAAAAGATCCAGCGCAATATTCATTACAACTGCAATCAACAGGCTATATACCGGTGTCCGGCTGTCCCCCACCGCCCGCAGGATATTAGCACACATATTATAAAGGGCGGTAAACGTAATGCCAATCAGGATAATCCTCACGTAATTCAACGCCGTCTCCATGATATCATCGGGGGTATGTAACAGTACAAGAATATCCTGAATCCAAATCAGCCCTGCAATGGTAAGGACAATGGATGTGCTGAGCGCCAGAACTATCGTCCCTGCCACATTCTTCCGCATGCGCCCCTCGTCCTTTGCCCCGAAGCTGTTTGCAATCGGAATGGAAAAGCCCTGGGTCAGACCATTTAAAAAGCCAATCAGGACATTGGAAATCACGCCGGTGGCTCCCACTGCAGCAAATGCGCCCGTTCCCACATAGAGGCTGACAATCTTGCTGTCCGCTATATTATAAAACTGCTGAAAAATAAATCCAACCATCAGCGGCAGCGCAAACATTATAATCACCTTTGCCGGATACCCCTTTGTCATATCCTTCATACAAATACACCCTCTTTCCCATATGTCGGATTTTCTTTGCATTACACAAAATCATCTATTGTTTCGATGTAATATGACCATAACATAGCATACATGTATTTAAAAAAATATAACAGTATTACCGAAAAATATCACAATTTTATAAAAAAATGGTGCTGTCGCTTAGTGTGACAACACCGTTTTTATTTTATTTGTGGGCATACAAGCGAAAGAAACTCTGTTTTGGGCACCGGCCGGGAATAGTAGAAGCCCTGAAAATAGTCGCATCCTATCTCGGTAAGCAACTCCGTCTGTGCCAGAGTCTCTACACCTTCACAGACAATATGCACCTTCATATCCTTGAGCATGGATACTGTATGCTTCAGTGCCAGCAATGCATTTTTATCCTTCATGGCAGACCACAACATGGATTTGTCCAGCTTCACCAGATAGAATGGATAGCGGATAGCCGTAGTCAGATTGGAAAAGCCTGTCCCATAGTCATCCAGGGAAAATGTAAGACCTGCTGCAATAAGCTGTTTCATGTTTTCCAGCAACGTCTCCTTCGACACCACGGTTGCCGTTTCTGTAATCTCCAAATTGATACAGCTATGAGGAAGGTCATAAAAATTCATGATGCCAAGCAACTCCTCATAGAGTCTTGGCTGCATGCACTGTACCGCTGAAAGATTTACCTCTATGTAATCCATGCCATAATTCCAGAGCTTATGCTCGGAGAGCATCCGGCACACCTCCCTGAATACAAACTCACCTATCTGGAGAATCATGCCGCTCTGTTCTGCTAACGGAATGAATTCCTCAGGGCTGATATAGCCCAACTCCTCATCCCGCAAACGAATCAACGCCTCCGCAGAGGAAAACCGCTTTTTCTCTACAGAATAAATGGGCTGGTAATATACCTCAAACATCTGATTTTTCAATCCCCGCTGCATAATCTGGCTGATTTTATTCTCCCGCCGCATCTGCTGTAAGATTATGCCACCATCCAACACTTCCTTCTGATATTCCCTCTCATGCTCTCCAAAGCTTTCAAAAACATCCAGAATTTCCTCCACCGTCTCTATGCTTCCCGGATATTCCAAATGGAAAATAGATACTCCCAGCACAATCTCCATGCCATGAAATTCCACCGTCATTTGCATGCTCTCCCGAATACTGTCAATCAGCACCGGAATATCCTCTGCCTGCTCCTCGGCACAGATAGCAAGCTGCGTGGCAGTAATACTGTAAAGCCTCACATGTCCGAGCTTTGTCTCTAAACGCTCTACCATCTGTTTCATTAAAACCCGGGTGTTCTCTATTCCAAGCTGTTCCCGCAGGGAGGAAATGCCATTACAGCGGATCCCCAGCACATGAAAGTCCCTGCCTTTTACGATACAGGCATTCACCGTTTTGACAAAACCGTTCCTGTTGTATATCCCTAATTCCCTGTCTTCATCATTTTCCGGATTGGCAAGGGACAGATAAGAAAGCATCAATGCCATGGCTACCACATACTGCATCAGCAGCACCTTCGGCAAAAGTACCTGGGAGACAATGCCCACAAGACATGCGACCGTATAAAAGTAAACAGAAATCTTCTGCCCTCTTGTATATTTCTTACGGTAGCGTATGCCAAGTATAAAAGAAAGCAGCATATATAAAAACGCATTTGTATACAGAAACATAAAGGCAGTCCCGTGACAATAGCTGCCTGTGCTGTCATAATATATGACCCAATGGGTAACCGGCGTGGTTATAAGCAAAAGCAGGGAAGGAAGCATCGGCACCATAGCTATCAGACTGTCTACCCATGTCCGCTGCTTTTCAGATTTTACCATGGAAAGCAGATAGTGGTAATAAGTATAAGGCAACAGGTTAAACAACGCCAGATACAATATATTAATGGTATAGAGAAACCATAACGGCATATCCATGACATTGAAGTATACCGTTATAATATCCAGAACAGATGACACAAAAGAAAGCCATAAAAGTAAGGCAAAGAGGCTTCTCTGTACCGTCCGTATGCTCTTTTTACTCAAAAAATGCAGCAGCACCGCCATCGCCAGAATGACTGCCGCCACATCGTAATGGATATTGTAGTCCACGACTTTCTCCCTTCATCTAATATAGTCTATTATGCTATTTATATAACAGTCACAATAATTCTGCACTTCGTGCTCCCGCAAGCGTCCAACATCTATAGCCGCTGGCTGGAATATTATATTACGTAGCACCAGCTGTCGTCCTGATCTAAATCTACTCTCTGAACAGAACTGCCATCGCTGTAATTATAGTTTAGCTCCTGATTTTTAATGCTTACTCTGGTTCCCGCCGGTATGGATGCAGTAATAAACGCATTGCCTCCAATGATAGAATTGTGTCCAATCACCGTATCTCCCCCTAATATCGAAGCGCCAGAATAGATAATCACATTGTCCTCTATGGTAGGATGACGCTTCACATGCTTTAAGCTCTGTCCGCCTCTGGTGGAGAGAGCGCCCAATGTCACCCCTTGGTATATTTTTACCCGATCACCGATAACCGTTGTCTCACCAATCACAATTCCCGTACCATGGTCAATAAAAAAATACTTTCCCAGCGTAGCTCCCGGATGAATATCCACACCGGTCAGGCTGTGGGCATGCTCCGTCATCACCCGCGGTATCATCGGAACCTTTAGCAAATAAAGCTCATGGGCAATGCGGTTCACAAAAATAGCATATAATCCGGGATAAGAAAAAATAATCTCATCCGTATTATAAGCCGCCGGGTCTCCTTCGTATGCCGCCTGCACATCCATCTCAATATATTCCCGTATCTTAGGAATCTTCTCAAAAAAAGCGATACAAATCCGGTGGGCTGCCTCGTTTCTTTTCGCATCCTCCATCTGTGCGTATTCAGGAGTGCGTTTCAACGCTACGGAAACCTGGCGGTTTAAATTAAAAAGCACATCCTCCAGCAGCATTGTCAGCTTATTCTTCAATGTATATACCCGGTAAGATTTGTCATGAAAATGCGCTGGAAATATCATCTGTTGCAGCTTGTTGAGGATATCAATAATCACCGGCTTATTCAGCTCGTCAAAGGTAACCATTCTATCAATATCCCGCCCACGCTCATAATCACATATAATATCGGACACCAACGCCGATATTTCGTTCTCTTTTAAATGCTCCATCGATATGCCTCTCCCAAAAATCTATTCTTATATTATATGAATCCAAAAATCACTTTGCCAACTCCAGCATGCGCTTTAGAGGAAGTCCTGCCCGCTCACTGACTGCCGTATCCAGAAGAACGCCTGCGTCTTCAGATTGCAGTGCATGAAGCACGCTCTCCTGTGTAATCTTCTTCATATTCGAGCAGAACTGGTTATGAGTCGGCGCGTAAAACCTTTTATCCGGGTTCTTACGGGACAACTCATATAATATTCCCAGCTCCGTACATATAATAAACTCCCTGTCACCGGCATTTGTCGCATAATCTATCATCTGCGCCGTGGAGCCAATGGCATCCGCCAGCTCCAAAACCTCTTCCTTACATTCCGGGTGTGCCAGCACCTTTGCCAAAGGATGCAACTCCTTTGCCTTCAATACTGCCTCTTTTTCAATTCCCGTGTGTACATGGCAATAGCCATCATTAAAAATAAAATGCTTCTGCGGAAGCTGTGCTGCTACATACCGCCCAAGCTGGTTGTCAGGAATGAAGAAAATGTCTTTATTTGGCAATTTGCTCACTATTTTTAAAGCATTGGACGAGGTGACACAGACATCAGAATACGCCTTTATCTCTGCCGTGGAATTCACATAGCAGACAACTGCCACATCCGGATATTCGTCTCTGATTTTGGCAATCCGCTCCAAATCCACCATATGCGCCATCGGGCAGTCCGCATCTGCCTCCGCCATCACAACCCTCTTTTGAGGATTCAACAGCTTTGCGCTCTCTCCCATAAAGGAGACGCCGCAAAATATAATCGTATCTGCGGAGAGCTTTGTTGCCAGCTCCGCCAGATAATAAGAATCCCCCACATAATCTGCTATCTCCTGTACTTCATCTGCTACATAATAGTGCGCCAGTACGGCAGCATTTTTTTCCTTTTTCAGCGTCTCAATCTGCTCTCTCATTTGTATGCCCTCTCTATGCCGGATACTCCTTAACTTTCATATTTCATTTAACGCTACCATAAATTCCATTTCAGTATAGCACACCTTTGCTCCGGTTGTCATCTTCAATTCATGTTCTCTATTATCTTTCTTCCGTGCACAATGTGCCCTTGCAAGCCCTAATGCTGTACCAGGCGTGCAACTCTCTTTCTAAAAAAAGACACAAGAGGTCCGGTAAAAAAGGCTGTAATTACAGTGGCAATGCCAATGACACTACCGGAAACAAAGCCGATTGCTACACAGATTACATCCGTAATCACCCTGGCTGCAAAAAATTTTATTTTATTCTTTGTCCAAAGTGGAATGATCTCTCCTAGGGCATCATAAGGTGCAATACCCAAATCGCACTCCATATACAGAGCAATTCCCAGGCAAAGCACAACTACCGCCAGTACCATAAATAAAAGCTGCATCCATAACCGTCCTGTAAGTCCATCTGCCGTAATACCAAATCCGGCAAATATGTATACCCCAAAATCCGATACATAGCCTACTCCTATCATATTGACAACGGTTCCGATTCCCAGACCCTTTCGCATCCAAATCAGCATGGGAATCAGAAGCACCACGTTGATAGCAACCTGATATGTTCCAAAATCCATACCAAGCACGCCGCTGACGCCCAGATTCATGCAGCCGAAGGGATCCGTCCCCATTCCCGATATTCTAAGCAGGGCGCTTCCCAGTCCAATGAAACAGACTCCCACAATTACCCATATAACACGATTTACTGTAAGCTTTGGCAATTTCTTCTCCTGCTCCATCTCTTATCCTCCCATAAATAATATTTCTTTCATCTTAATTATTTTATACAGCCGTACACTCCCGCATCCAGTCCCAGGATGCCATATATTTTTTCCATGCTCACATTCTCCCTGACGGCATCTGCCAGTCTGTTATACTGCAGCTCCTTATATGCCTGCATTTCCATGGCGCCTGTTCGGTATTCTAATCCCTTCTTCTCATACAGCGCCCGAACAATCGTCTCCGAAACCGCCCGCTCGTCAAAAATACCGTGCACATAGCTTCCGTACACATTATTTCGGTACGCTCCGTCCTCCACACCGTTAGACAATACAGAAAAGGAGCATGCCTCTGATTTTGTTACACCCATATGAATTTCGTAACCCGTAAAAGAAACGCCGGACAAGGCAGCAAAATCTCCGCCCACATGCCCGATTGTGCCGCTTACCCTTGACCGGGTCTTTTTTCCGCTAAAAACCGTATCTGCCGGAAGCATCTGCATACCTGTAACCTCGCCGCCGCACTCCACCTCATTGGGGTCAGAAATCTTCTGTCCTAACATCTGGTATCCCCCGCAGATTCCAAACAGCGGTGTGCCCTCAGCCACACATTTTTGAATTGCGGCCTCCAGCCCGGATTCCCTGAGCCATATAAAATCCGATATTGTGCTCTTTGTACCAGGAAGAATAATAAAATCCGGGCTGCCGAGCTGTTCTTTCCGGGATACATACCGGACGGACACGCCCTCATATCGGGAAAATACATCAAAATCCGTAAAATTAGAAATCCGCCGCAGCTTAATCACGGCGATATCTATCACACTAGACTCTGACTGGCAAAGCTTCTCCGACAAGCTGTCCTCATCATCAATATCCACGGAAACATATGGCATCACGCCCACCACCGGCAGCCCGCTTCGCTCCTCCAATATCCGCACCCCATCCGAAAAAAGCGCCCGTTCCCCACGGAATTTGTTGACGACAAGTCCCTTTATTCTCTCTTTGTCCTCTGGCTCCAAAAGTGCGCAGGTGCCTAAAAGCTGGGCAAATATGCCACCCCTGTCAATATCTCCCACCAACAGCACCGGGGCGTCCGCCAGTCTTGCCATACCCATATTCACGATATCATCACGCCCAAGATTGAGCTCTGCAGGGCTGCCGGCACCTTCAATGACAATAATATCATATGCCTGATCCAGCTTCCCGTAAGCCTCCATAATCTCCGGCACCAGAGTTTTCCTGTAGTCAAAATATGCCGCCGCCTTCATATTGCCTCTCGGCTTTCCATTTACAATAACCTGAGACCCCGCATCCGTAACCGGCTTTAACAGGACAGGATTCATGCACACGTCCGGCTCGATGCCCGCTGCCTCCGCCTGCATCACCTGCGCCCTGCCCATCTCGCAGCCGTCCTCCGTAACATAGGAGTTTAACGCCATATTCTGTGATTTAAAAGGTGCCACCCGAAAACCATCCTGCCGAAAAACCCTGCATAATCCCGCAGTAAAAAAACTCTTTCCCACATTTGACATAGTGCCCTGTATCATAATTGCTTTTGCCATACCGTATCTGTCCTCTCCTCTATGCCATATATATTCCCTATCTCCCGGACAAGTACCGCATTCTCCGCATGCCCGCGCACCGCAATCCGGTAATAGCCCTCACCAAGTTCTTTAAAATTACTACAGTCCCTTATGGCAATCCCCTTTTTTTCCAAGGCATCTGCCAATGCAAGCTGACTGTAAACAAGCAAAAAATTTGCCTCTGAGGGATAAACCTTCAGTCCAATCTCTGAAAGCATCTCTGCAAGCCACATCCGCTCCTTACGAATCACCTTTCTGGTCTGCTCCACATAAGACTTTTCCTTAAGCGCCGCAAGCCCTGCGAGCTGCGCAGGCACGGACACACTCCAGCACTGCCCCGTCTGCCAGATTTTTTGATTCATTTCCGTATCACTGCTCAGCATATAGCCCAGCCGGAGCCCCGCCATGGCATATAGCTTGGTAAATGCCTTGAGCACAATGATGTTATCATATTGTGGGTATACGTCCATATCCACAAAGCCTATAAAGCACTGGTCTATCACCAGTGTGATTCCATATTCTATGCATCGGTTTATTATTTGTGACATCAAACCCGGTGCAATCACATCTCCGTTAGGATTATTGGGACTACACAAAATCACCATATCAACTCGGTTTTTTTTCCTGTCGGAAATATAAGACAAAATCCCCTCGTCTAATCTAAGCTGCTGCTCCTGCTTCCTCTCATAATAGCACACATCGGCACCGCACTCAATAACTGCCTTTTCGTATTCTACAAAGCAAGGGGATGCCAGCAATACACGCTTCGGACGCTTCACCTGAAGCAGCTTATAGAGCAGCTCTGAGGCTCCGTTCCCGCAGACAACATACTCCTCCGGCACATTTTCTTCGTCACTGATTGCCTGTACCAGCGCCCTGCACCGGGGATCCGGATACTTTTCATACTGCGCCATCCCCTCTGTCAGCGCCTGCCGCACTCCATCGGGCAGCCCCAGGGGATTGATGCTGGCAGAAAAATCATATATAATTTCCCGGGAGTAAATATCTCCCCCATGACCGTAACGCTCCATACTGTTTCTCCCAAAACAAAAATATATAAATAATCACTTTTCAAATATTCCCTATCTGCATAAAAAAGCAGCCACCAGCCCGCGGAAAATCAGAGACAGAAAAAGCATCATTGCCGCGGTGCCATACATGAGCCGGTTCGCCCGCCTGATGTCCTCTGCCTCCACAGGACGGATATCATCACCGATGGTATCTTTTCTATGAAGCTCGCCAAAATAATAGGCGTCCCCTGCCAGCATAATATTTAGTGCACCGGCACATACGGATTCCGTCTGGGCAGAATTAGGACTTTTGTGTTTTCTCCGGTCACGCCGCCAGACTGTACCGGCCTGCCTGCCATCCATTTTAAGTATGTATGCCGCTCCAATCATAAGAAGCGCTGTCAGCCGGGAGGGTATGTAATTCAATATATCATCCAGGTGCGCTGCGAAGGCTCCAAAATTTTGGTACTGCTCATTCCGATACCCTATCATGGAATCCAGAGTGTTTACCGCCTTATAAAAAAAGCCCAGCACTGCGCCACCAACAGCCATATAAAACAAAGGGGCTGTCACACCGTCAGAGGTATTTTCCGCTACAGTCTCTACAGCAGCCTTGATAATCCCCGTCTCATCCAGCTTATCAGTATCCCTGCCCACAATCATAGATACCGCCTGTCTTGCCCGGATTAACCGCCCGGAGGGAGGGACGCCCTCCTCTCCTGCAGCGCAAAGCGCATCATAGACCTTCATGCTCTCATCCCGCAGGCTTCTTGCCGCCAATAAATAGTAACAAAATATGCCCTCAAGCAAAACACCCAGGGCAATATGCATCCGGTATGCAAGGAACAGCAGTAAAAGAGGGAGCCCTGCAGACAAAGTAATCACAATGGCAGCCGTCAGCAGACCCTGCAGGAATTCTCTTCGGGGATGTCCCTTTGCCCTGTGCATCCGGTTTTCCACGGCGCTAATCAGCCATCCAATCCACCGGACAGGATGGGGAAGCTGATGGGAATCCCCCAGCAGCATATCCAGCACTGCACCTATGCAAAGCGGCAAAGTCCCAGCCAAAATATTCTGCCATACTGTATAGCCGGGGCTTATATAAACAAAAATACCCATATATTTTTCACTCCCTATATGCCGGAGGCGAGACTTGCACTATCGTTTCATAGTTCATTCTACACTTCCCGGACTTACTTAATAGGAACGGCAATCCCGCATACCACGCGCACCACCGACTCCGCCTGTTTGGCCAGCACACAGCCGATGCGGCCTACCTGCTCCCTATACAGCCGCTCCTGCCGCTCTGCGGGAATAATGCCACTTCCCACCTCATCCATTATGATAATCACAGAGGGACAGCGAAGAAGCAGGCTTTGAGTAAGCGCCTCCATATCCACGCCCTGCTCCATCCCCTGCCGGATAAACAGATGATACTGCCCGATGCAGACAATATTCTCCCCTGCCTGAACGATTTTGTTCTGCAGTACTCGGACATCAATCTGTTCCGAAAGCAGGATATCCCCCTCTGCCACACCGTATTCCCGCTTTACATACTCTGTTTTCCCCTGATAGGCACCGCCAACGACCAGCTTCATAATATTTTTCCTTTCACATATGCCGGAGTATTGTCACAATTGCGCACAATAGTTCCCTGCCACCACACACACCATGGTACAAAGTTCGCACACCTGCAAGAAATATCCCGCCAAATCTCCGGTAATGCCTCCAAAATGCCTGTATGCAATTCCTCTATAATAAACAAAGCTTAAAAGTCCTGCCGTAATCCCACAAAGCCCAATCGTCAGGTCTAAAAGAATCATACCAAGCCAACAGCCGAAAATAAACACCAGCTCCACGCATACCGTCACCCGCTTGTGCGCCGGCCTGCTAAAATTCACAAGGCTCCCCTCACCCTTTGCATTTTTAAAGGAAACCGCCGCCAAGCCACTGTACGCCCTGGACTGAATAAATCCTATGGCGATTACCGCCATGGTTGTAACATCTTTCACCTCGGAAAACAGGGCAATCTGGAACAATATGTAAAACACCAGATGAATGACCGCAAAGGCTCCCACACGGGAATCCTTCATCACCGCAAGCATTTTTTCCCGATCTCCGAGACATGCCTTGGCGTCATTCACATCCATGTAGCCGTCCATGTGAATACCACCGGTCACAAAAATGGGAATCAGCACCGCCACCGCACAAAACATAACCGTATGCACCTCAAGCAGTCCTCCAAGCCATTGCCAAAGCAGCAGCAGGCCGCCAATCACTGCGCCCACCAGCGGAAAAAAGCATAGCGCATATCTTCTGTTTTCCTCTTTCCATTCAACCTTCGGCACCGGTACTCGCGAATACATTAAAAATGCCGAAAAACATGAATTTAAAAGCTTCATCCTCTTCCTCCGATTTCAATTTCCCCTTTTAGAAAAAGAGGAAGTCCGTATACAGACTCAATCACCACATCCGCCATGCGGGCCAGCCCTTCGTTGACCGCTCCCAAAAGCTCCATATATGCCATCGTCTCACGGGTATACCGGATACCGTCCCCGCCCACCTGGCTGGTAACCGCCACAAAAACCGCCGCACCGTTCGCCAGTCGCTTCATATCCTCTAAAATACGCAAAATTAGCAGGTCAGTATCAGCGGCCTCCCCGCCAAACATTTCATTTGCACAGAGGTTTGCCACACATTCCAAAAGGATTGCCGAATCTTCCGAAAGCGCAAGTCCCCCCACATCCCGATACCGCTCTATGGTCTCAAACCGCTTTCCCGCCCGCATGCTTCGGTGCCGCAAAATGGCATCCTCCGCTTCTTTGCCGAAGGGCTCCATGGTTGCAATGTAATACCTCTTACAATCATACTGCATAATAATCTTTTCCGCCATGCTTGATTTTCCGCATTTGCTGCCACCAGTAATGACTACGAACATACAACCTCCGTTTCTTCCCGTTGCGTCCGGCAATCCTGCACGCATCTTATCCCAACTCCCGATACTGCCGGATATTCAGATTGTCAAAGGAATGAAGAGAATGGTAAATGGACAATGCCCCATCCAAAAGAGGAAGCAGCATAATACCACCGGTTCCCTCCCCCAGACAAAGTCCGGCAGTAATTACGGGCTGCAAGCCCAGATAATCCAAGATTGCCTGCCCTGCCGGCTCTTTGGACACATGGGAGCACAGCATATAG
>CAMWOF010000021.1 GCA_947175805.1 uncultured Clostridiaceae bacterium | reverse complement strand
CGACCACAGCCTCCTGCTGGGAAAACCGGTTTAAAAACGCCTGCCGCTCCTCCTCCTTCATGTTAGCAGACTGACACATAATCTGCATTCTGTCCTCTAAGCCCTGCTCTACCGCCACCTCATACACATCGCCAAGCATCTGGTATGAAGGAAAGAATACCATATAATTCCCCGGTTTTTCACAAAAAACCGCATCTATATACTGACAAAATCTGCCATATTCCTGCTTCCCCCTACGCTTATACCTGCTGCTCACATCATTTCCGATAAAAATTTTGCGGTTTTCCTTTTGAAAGGGGGAATCGATATAAATTGCCCTGTCCTCCGGCTGATTACTCAGAAGCTCTTTATAATAATGAATGGGGAGCATGGTGGCAGAAAAGAAAACCGTCGCCCTCGCCTTTGCAAGACATGCGGAGAGCTTTGCAGCGGGATTCACGCAGTAAAGCTTCAACATAAAGCTGTTTCTCGGAAGCTGCTCACTGTAAATCACCGTGCCGTCATCTCTTAACTCATACATATTCAAAAAATGGAGGACGTCAAAATAGAGCTTCAGCACATCCTCCCGCCCAGGAATCTCCCTTGCCAGCTCTAAGTAATTCTCAAATGCGCGGTAAAGCATGGAGAGCTTCAGCACAAACACCTCAATATCCTCTAAAAGCTGATAGGTTTCGCACGCCCTGCTGTACTCCAGCAGCACCTTGTTGCATTTTCCCAGCGCACTGATTAAGCTTCTCTGCTTATCTGCCAGCTCCTCCTTCTGGTTTTTTTCACCGATTTCAAACAAATTTAATTGGGCATCTTCCTTTTTCCTCGTGTGCAGCTTAAAATCCTCGGATAAAATATGTTTCACATGGATAAAGCTCTCCTTCATAAGCACTGCACTGTACATAGCGCTGGCCCGATCCACCAGATTGTGCGCCTCGTCCACAAGGAAAATGTAATCTCCCCGCACACCGTCACCAAAATACCGCTTCAAATTTACCCTCGGATCGAAGGCATAGTTATAATCGCATATAATCCCGTCTGCAAACAGGCTCACATCCAGGGAAAGCTCAAAGGGGCATACCTGATGCTTTGCGGCATAATCGGCTATCAATTCCCGGTCAATGCGCTGCTCATGGGTAATCATGTCGTAGATGGCGTCATTTACCCTGTCATAATGCCCTTTTGCCAGAGGGCACGCCACCGGATTACATTCCATCTGTTCCATGGGGCAGCACTTTTCCTTGGCAGTGATGGCGACAGTCTGAAAAAAAAGCCCCTGCGCACGAAGAATCTCATAGGAGTGCATCGCCACCTCCGCCAAACTGGTCTTTGCAGTCAGGTAAAACAGCTTTTCCCCCATCTCCATCCCAATTGCCTTCACAGAGGGAAAGATGGCAGCCATAGTTTTCCCGATGCCGGTAGGCGCCTGCACAAATAAACGCTCTCCCCTCTTGATGGAGGAGTAGACCGAAGCCGTCATATCCCGCTGTCCCTTCCGATACTCATAGGGAAACTCCAGGTCAGAAATGGAGGCGAGCACTGCCTCCCGGTGCGTATGCTGATGATGCGCCCAAACCATATACTGCGCCACGATATCATCAAACCATGCCTTCAGCTCATCAAAAGCATAGCTCTCTCGAAAATATTTTATCTGCTCCGTTTCCAGGTTTGCATAGGTCATCTGCACCACAATCTGTGCCAGGCCCTCTTTCACCGCATACATATAGGCATAACATTTTGCCTGTGCCAAATGCACCGCTATAGGCGCCGTCAATTTGAGCACATTTTTGTACATGCCCTTAATCTCATCCACCACTACCTGGTCGTCTTCTTCTAAAATACCATCGGCGCGCCCTTCCAGGCGGAGCACAAAGCCATCTCCGGGAAGCTCAATTACAAGGGGAACCTCCGCACGATAAGCAGCGCCCATTCTTTTTTGAAGCTTGCGGTGCAGGCGGCTTCCCGCCTGCATCGCCTCTTCCTTAGAACCGGCGCCTCTTCGGTTGTCTATGTCGCCAGAGCGCAGAATAAACTCCACGAGGCTTCTCACTGATACCTTGATGACTTCCATACAAAAATCCCTGTCATATGCCGGATGCTTTACGCATCCTGCTCTAAATAGACGATTGCTTTTCCGATTTTCACGGCTGTTTCCCGGGAATCTAAAAGCTCCAGCAACTTTAAACCAAAGTCTATGCAGGTGCCCATGCCCCGGCTGGTAATCACATTTCCGTCCACAACCACACTATCTGTTTTTTTCTCCCCACAAATCAGCTCGTCCATCTTGCTCGGAAAACATGTGGCCTGCCTGCCGTCTAGTATGCCGAGACCTCCAAGCACAGTAGGCGCTGCACATACGGCAGCCAGCCATTTTCCTGCTTCATTATGAGCCTGCAGCATATCACAAAGCCCTTTATGCGCCGCAAGATTCGGCGTGCCTGGTATCCCCCCCGGCAGTACCAGCATATCCGCATCTCCCGAAATCTCAGAAAACAGGCAGTCCGCCTCCACCGTCACGTTGTGAGAGCTGGTTACCGTCTTTTGTTCCATTACGGAAACCGTCTTGCAGTCAATGCCGCCCCTCCTTAGGATATCTACCACCGTCAGCGCCTCAACTTCCTCAAAACCTGTTGCCAAAAAAACATAAACCTTCTGCATCTTTGTTCCCTCCTAATCTTTTATTTGCACTGTGTCACCCAATACACGCATTGTTATATGCCATATGCATATGCTACCAATTGTAACTATCTCTTGCACAGGCATGCAAAAATGTAATATACTGGATTCACACATTTCATGGGCAATATGTACCTTTGAATGTAAAATACTGTAATTCCAAGTTTAACACATTTTCAGCAGAAGGGAACAAATAAATGGAAATCGAAAGAAAATTCTTAATAAATCATTTACCGGAAAACCTCGAACAATTTCCCCGTCATGTGATTGAGCAGGCCTATCTTTGCACGAATCCTGTTCTTCGCGTGCGCAAAAAGGACGACGCATATATACTCACCTATAAGGGGGAAGGGCTCATGGCCAGGGAGGAGCATGAATTTCCCCTGACTGCGGACGCCTATATGCATCTGCGGCGCAAGGCTGACGGAAACATAATTACAAAAACCCGTTACCTTATCCCCGGAGCAGGCAGTCTTACCATTGAGCTGGATATTTTTTCCGGCTGCTTTACCGGACTTGTCATGGCGGAGGTGGAATTTCCTGATATGGATACAGCCCAAACCTTTGAAATGCCGGACTGGTTTTTAACAGAGGTTACCTCAGATATCCGTTTTCACAATTCCACCCTCAGCAGTATGCCGGAAGAGGAACGGCTTGCATTTTTAAAGAGCCTGACTGAGCAAATGCCATGAGATTACGCACAAAGCCGGAGCCTATGGCTCCGGCGGTTTGATTACATGCAGCAATATGCCTGTATTCATGGCGCGCATGGATATCATTGCGCCGATAAAGTACACGATATACGCCAAAATTCCCGTAACAAAATATATAATCATATGGGAAAGCAGGGCAAACATTGTCTCCGCATAAAGAGCAATGCAGTACAATCTGCTAAAGGGCAGGTTCGCTCCGGAAAGCCGGTTGGCGCCCATGCCGCAAACGGCAAAGAGCAGCGCCAAAAACGCATAGGAAAGCATCTGGGAAATCCATGCCACCAGACCTGCTCCTGCCACAGTCCCATAAAACCGGGGCGCTAAGGAAGCCATGTATTGGTTATCAACCCTGTCCGCCTCCAGCATGCTGTACTGAAAACCCATCGGAAGCGGAGACAGATTGGTCACTGCATTGGTTTTGCTAAAGAACAGCACATACTCCTCCTGGCTTGCCAAATCCTCCTTTGTATATTCCTTTACATCTGCATTGGCGACAATATGGACTTGGTTCAAATAAAAATCCAGCGGCGTCTCTATAGACAGCTCCCCCTCCGCAATCAAAAAGGCTGGCAGCTTATCCGTAAAAAATGCTTTGTAGCCGCCAATCCCCACTAAGAGGCTTGCCATAGGCACCACATAGGAAATCAGCGTCAGCAGAAATGTAATGCCCATAAAATAGGCGGCATGCTGTCTCCGGGTCAGCCCTAACAGCTTTTTATATAAGCGATGTTTCATTAAAGCCAAATAGAATTGTTCAAAAAACCCTGTTTTATTCTTCATAAACCTTCCTTATCAAACTTCTGTACCAGCAGGTTATGATGCCTGGGACTTCGGAATCTTGATGGTAACCACTGTACCCTTGCCCTCCCGGCTTCGGATATCCACAGTGGCATCCGCCTGCTGCTCCAATCTTTTGATTGTCTGCGCAATGCCGTATTCCCCCTGCTCCTTTATCCTGTCTGTATCAAAGCCCTTTCCCGTATCGATAATCTGTACTGCATAATCCTTCTGTGTCTCATAGGTTTTAATAGATATCACCACCGGCTGCTCCACTGTCCCCGCACCGTGAAGCATAGCATTTTCAACAAATGCCTCAATGGCAAATGCCGGCACTGAAAAATCCTCCACCTTAATCTCTGTATTATATGAAAAATTCCTGTTTTTGTGCATCATCAGCTCTAAACCGCCCTGGATATGCAAAAACTCCTCCTGAAAGGAAATCATCATATCCCGTTCATAGCGGAGCATATTCATGCGTCCTCTCAGATAATTGGATATGTGCACCAGATAATGCGGGGCGGCCGCATCCTGCCGCTTCATCATATCCAACAACGTGTGCAGACCGCCGAAAATTGCATCCGGCTTTAAATTGAGCAGTGTCTGCTGCCTGTAATCCTGTACGGCCCTTTTCTGCAGGAGGCGCTCCCCCTTCAGGGTATCCGACAAGCGCCCCACCGTATGAAGCAGCATCAACAGACACCATGCCAGCACCCCTGCCGTAAGAAACCATTCACTGTAAGGCGCAATATTTTCCCGCTTTGCAGCCAGCGCATACAGGACAATAAAGATAAAAAACACTATATTACTAATTCCATGATATGTCAAATCCCTTTTTTCAAAAACCGCTCCCCCGGCAAACAAGATAAAGGTCAAAAACACAAGCACAACCATCACTGTGCCTACGGCAATCCTGCTGTAGACCACCACATCCAGAAGTCCCAGCAAAATGATGACATAGGCTGCCAGGAAATTTAAAAACAATATTATCACCGCACCGTCTAAAAACCTGCGAATCTGCTTTTTATCTATAATGCAATACAGATACATGCCATAGAAGAACGGAAGCAGCATCACTGCAAGCAGCCTGCCCATCCAAAGACCCTGCGTCCCCTCAAAGAGCAGAAATACCAGTTTATTTCCCAGAACCATAAACAACCCGAACAGCAACGCCATCATACTCAGACAGGAAAGCTCATACTGCCTGCTATCATAGCCTGCAAGTCCCACCTTCATGCAGAGCAATATCAATGCAGTAGCAATAAGCAGCAAACCTCCCAAAAGACCCGCAAGCTTCGTTTTTAGAAACCGGAGCAGTATTTCCCCACGCACGCCGTAGAGCACCTCTCCGATTTCGCCGGAATAGGACGCATAATCGGATACTATCTCCAGAATAATCTCACTGCCTGCATAATCATTGGAAATCGGCATCATATAGTAATCGGGAAAGGGCTCTGCACCAATGGTGTGCCCTGCCGACTGGCGGCACTCGTAGACAACCGCATCCCCCACCTTTACCGAAAAATGCTGAAACCGGGTTTCAATCATGAGCACCGTATTTTCCTCCACCGTCTTCGGCAGACGGTTTTTTAATATCACAGGCTGTCCTGCGGGCATTGCTACATGCCCTGGTGTGCGGAATATGGTATCACCGCTTTTCTCATCCTCTAACACCCATGCATCATCAAAGGCATTTGCAGACGACTTGGACGGCCGCACAAGACGAATGCTGTCTATAAAAGCCGCCACTACCGTAGCTGCTGCGACGAGGCTCAGTATCCATAACAATATACACATTTGCTTCTGTCTTTGTTTTATCATAATTACCACCTGATTGATTTATCCCAGTAATCCAAAATGCTCCATGGCTTTCAAAAGCCCATCCGCCTCTACCGTCCCTGTGACATAGTCCGCCTGCGCTTTTAAGGCGTCCGGCGCCGCGCCCATCACCGCACTATGCTTCACAAAGTCAAGCATCGGCAGGTCATTACTGCTGTCACCGAAGGCATAGGTATTCTCCCAAGGTATCTGAAAATAATCCATCAAAAACTGTATGCCCGTTGCCTTGGAATATCCTTCCGGCACAAGCTCACAGAAATTCTCCCCTCTGTCAATATATGTAAAGGTTCCATGAAGCCCGCTCCGAAACCGCTCCATATCACAGTCCTTTCTAAACCATGCCGAAAATTTGTCAAAATGAAATTCCGGCGAGTTCACATCGGTGATAAAACGCTTTCCCACCGAACGGAAATATGCGAGCAGTCCGGCAATATCAGGGTTGTCCTGGTAGCGTGCGAGTATCCGCCCATCATAGCCGTTGGCATCATGGGCCTCAAAAAGACTGAACACCCCACAGTCATAGCAAAGCTCCGCTATTTTCCGGCACAAGTCCTTCTCCAGCCTATGGTGCAGCAGTACGGTATCATGATACCGGATATAAGTGCCACAGCCACAGATATATCCGTCAAAGTCCAATTCCCGGATAAATGTATCCACATTCAGCATCACCCTGCCGGTATTAATAAATGTCAAATGGCCTGCTGCCCGCGCCAGGCGAATCGCCTCCTTCGCAGTATCTGGCAGATACCGCTCCGGACTGTCCGTAATTAACGTACCGTCAATGTCAAAGCAGAGAATACACGGCTTCTTCATTATAGCTGCCCCATCAAATTCATCATCTCAATGGCACCCAGCGCACAATCATAGCCCTTATTTCCTGCCTTGGTTCCTGCCCGCTCAATCGCCTGCTCAATATTGTCCGTAGTCACCACACCAAACATAACCGGAATCTCTGTCTCCAGCGAAACTGCAGCAATCCCCTTGGATACCTCGGCACACACATAGTCATAGTGGCTGGTAGCTCCCCGGATTACGGCGCCTAAACAAATCACTGCATCATATTTCCCCGACTTCGCCAGCTTTTTTGCCGCCACAGGGATTTCAAATGCTCCCGGCACCCACGCCAGCGTAATGTTATCCTCCGGAATATCATGGCGCGTCAAAGCGTCCACCGCCCCACTGATTAGCTTAGAAACAATAAACTCATTGAATCTGGCTGCCACAATCGCAATCCGCACATCCTCTGCAACTAACTTTCCTTCTAAAATTTTCATAATGATAATCTCCTTTCAAAATCTATCATCTACAAATTCAATATATGCCCCATCTTCTCCTGCTTTGTCTTCAGATAAAAGGCATCATATTTCCCCGGCTCCATCTGAATAGGGACTCTCTCGACAATTTTGAGATTATATCCTTGCAGACCATATACCTTAAGGGGATTATTGGTCATCAGGCGAAGCTCCCTAATACCTAAATCCACCAGAATCTGCGTTCCGATGGTATAGTCTCTGGCATCCTCTGGAAAACCAAGCTTCAAATTTGCCTCTACTGTATCCAGCCCCTGATCCTGCAACTCATAGGCACGAATCTTGTTAATCAGACCGATTCCCCGGCCCTCCTGCCGCATATAGAGAAGCACGCCTCTTCCCTCCTTGGCAATCATCTTCATCGCCGCATCATACTGCTGCCCACAGTCACAGCGGGCGGAACCTAATGCATCTCCCGTTAAACACTCCGAATGTACCCGGCAAAGCACCGGCTTCCCATCATGAATATCTCCCTTTACCAGTGCCACATGATGTTCTCCGTTTAGCTTGTTAATATAGCCGAAAATCTCAAATTCCCCATATCTGGTAGGCATCTTTGCCCTTGCAACACACTCTACCAGTATTTCATGACATTTTCTATACTCTACCAGCATTTCAATGGTAGAAACCTTGAGCCCATGCTTTTTTGCAAAGCCGAGCAAATCCTCCTTCCTTGCCATCATGCCATCCTCCCGCATGATTTCACAGCAAAGTCCCACTGGCTTTAAGCCTGCTAAACGCACCAAATCCACCGTGGCTTCTGTATGACCGTTTCTCTCCAAGACACCGCCATCCTTCGCCTGCAGCGGAAACATATGTCCCGGTCGTCTGAAATCCGAAGGAGATACTCCCTCCTCTACTGTCTTCATCGCTGTCATGGAACGCTCATAGGCTGAAATCCCCGTTGTGGTATCCTTATAATCAATGGACACCGTAAAAGCGGTACAATGATTGTCCGTATTCACCTCTACCATCTGGGGAAGCCCCAGCTTCTGTATATATTCCTTCGCCATTGGCATACAGATCAGACCCCGTGCGAAAGACGCCATAAAATTTACATTCTCCAGGCTGGCAAATTCTGCAGCACAGATGACATCCCCTTCATTTTCCCTGTCCTCATCATCCATAATGATTACATTCTTACCCGCCCTGAGATCTTCTAAGATTTCCTCAATCGTATTAAACTCCATGCCTTCATCATCCTTTCTAATAGATAAAACTACTATGAAAAGCCGTGAGCAGCCAAAAACTCCATGGTAATCGGCTCCGGAGGCTTTCCCTCCCTTGGCGGCTTCATCAGCTTTTCTATATACTTTCCCACAATATCACATTCCAGATTGACGATATCCCCTATCCTGCCTCGCAGCAATGTAGTCTCCTCAGCAGTATGAGGAATCACGGATACCCGAAAGCAGGTATCGTCCACATATGCAACGGTCAGGCTGATGCCGTCAATGGCAATGGAGCCCTTTTCCACAATATACCGGAGAATACTATCCTCTGCAGAAATGGTTACCCAGACTGCATTATCCTCCCGCTCCATGCGCAGGATACTTCCGGTTCCGTCAATATGTCCGGATACGATATGCCCGCCAAAGCGCCCGTTGGCAGCCATGGCGCGCTCTAAATTCACCGGGCTTCCCTTTTTTAACTGCCCTAAACCGCTCCGCCGCAGCGTCTCCGCCATAACGTCCGCCGTAAAATGTGAGCCTGAAAGGTCAGTAACCGTCAGACAGACCCCGTTTACTGCTATGCTGTCCCCAATCTGTGCATCCGAAAGCACCTTAGACGCCCGAACCGTCAGGCTGACAGATTTTTGTCCTCGGATAATCTGTTCAATATGACCAATTTCTTCAATAATACCAGTAAACATAATGCACCATCCTTGAATGCGCTAAAACATCTCCATATACCCGTATATGGATTACTTTTTATTCTGCCGCATTTATCCTTACATCATACTCCAACAATACATCCTCCCCCAGATGCAGCACCCTCGGTTCCTGAAACATATACGCCTCATCCGGGTGCTCCACACCAAGCCCCTTTACAGGGGTAAACCGACCATCACCGCCCACAATCTTAGGTGCAATGTATACCTGCACCTGATTCACGATGCCTGCGGTCAGCGCACTGTAATTCAAGGTGCCGCCACCCTCCAGCAAAATACTGTCGATATTTAAGCTGCCTAATTGCTCCATCAAATTCTGAAGATTGACAAAACCCTGATATTCCGGGGTAATAAGCACATGCACCCCGGCTTCCTCCAGCCTGCGGATTCTATCCTCATCCTCAGAAATAGTAGCCACATAGACAGGCGCCTCTCCGGCGGACTGCACCAAATAGGAATCCATTGGAATTGCCAGATGACTGTCACAGACAATACGCACGGGATTCGCTCCGCCCTCTAAGCGGCAGGTCAGCCTTGGGTTGTCGGACAACACCGTACCAATCCCCACCATAATACCCATACAGCGGTTTCTCGTGTGCTGTACATGCTCCCTTGCCTGCTCCCCCGTAATCCACTGGCTCTTACCCGTATACGCCGCAATCTTACCGTCCATAGTCATAGCGTACTTCATAATGACATAAGGTCTGTGGGTGGTAATATAATGAAAAAAAATTGTATTTAACGCATCACATTCCTGCCTGAGCACATCCGTAACAACCTCAATACCCGCCATTTCCAGCATACGGATTCCCTTACCTGCAATCAGGGGATTCGGGTCGGCAGAGCCAATATACACCCGTTTTATCCCCGCATCAATAATTGCATCTGTGCATGGGGGCTGTTTCCCGTAATGGCAGCATGGCTCTAAGGTCACATACATATCGGCTCCAGCTGCCGGCCCCTTTAAGCTCTCAATCGCCATGCGCTCTGCGTGGAGTTCCCCGTACTTCGCATGATACCCTTCTCCGATAACTTTGCCATCCTGCACAATGACTGCGCCCACCAACGGATTGGGGTTCACATGCCCCTCACCCATTTTTGCCAGTGCAATGGCATACCGCATATACTCCACATTCATTTAACATCCCCTCCTATGCCAGGTGCTCCGTATTGCGCAGCAATTTCTAATATCGTCTACCATTTTTTCAAAGAAAAAAGCGCTCCCAAAATCAGGGCGCTTCCTCCACCGAAACAGCAGACTGTTTCGTATACAAAGCTTCTTCCATCCAGACTATACTGTCGGCTTCGGAATCTCACCGAATCATGCCATACGGCTTGCGGGCTGTACCGCCGATAGGGAATCTCACCCAACCCTGAAGCATATTGATTTATTAACATCATGTACAATCCGTATTATAGGACAATCCTAAGCATCCGTCAAGCCTAACTGCAAGCTGTGGGCATCCATACTGAAAGGCATCTAAAATTCAGACGAAACGATGCCAGATAACAGCCTCAGATCAGTCCTTGGACTTCTGTAAAAGCTCCGACAGCACGGAAAAGAATTCCTTAAATTCAATCGGCTTCATGATAAATGCGTTCATACCCGCCTCTATCGCCTTTTCCCGATATTCAGAAATAGCATTGGCTGTCAGGGCAATAATCGGTATCGTCTCCGCATCATCCTTGCCGGAAAGACGGATACACCTGGCAGCGTCATACCCGTCCATAACAGGCATCTGTATATCCATGAGAATCAAATCATAATACCCGGCAGGATGGGATACAAACTGGATCACCCCTTCCTTGCCGTCGTCCGCCATTTCCACATCAAAGCCTGAGCGTGTCAAAAGCGTGTACATCATCTTGGCATTGACGTCGTTATCCTCAACCACAAGGGTACGGAGCCCATCCACCTGAAAACTGTGGATATCCGATATTCCATCCCGGATACCATCAAACCTGTCCTCGTCAATCTCAAGCGGTATGGTAAAATAGAACTCTGAGCCCTTTCCTTCCTCACTCTCCACGCGAAGCTCCCCGCCCATCATCTCCACAATATTGCTGCATATGGACAGGCCCATACCGGTTCCTTTATGCGAGCCCGGCTCCTGGTGGAACATGTCAAAAACCTTATCCTTATTCCGGTTGCTGATTCCGATGCCCGTATCCCGCACCGAGAAAAACATGATAACATTTTTTTCATCCCTGGTGAGCTTGCGTACAATCAAATCAATATTTCCACCCTTTGGGGTATATTTTATGGCATTGGAGAGCAAATTCATAATCACCTGCTGAAGTCGGTACTTGTCCCCGATAAAATGCTTCTCCAGGAAATCTTTTTCCAACTGAAAATGCATGTATTTCTTTTCCATTTCCGGACGGTTCAATATATCAATATTGTCAAGCAGCTTCTCTAAATCAAACTGCTCTCTTTTCAGCGCAATCTGCCCCTCCTCCATCTGGGTAATATCCATAATGTCATTGATGACGCTCATTAAGTGTCTCGAGGAAATGTCAATGTTATGCAGGCAGTCAAGCACTCTTCCCGAATCATCCAGCATCTCCCTGGCAAGAGTAGTCATGCCTATAATACCATTCATCGGCGTGCGAATCTCATGGGAGATATTAGCCAGAAAATTGCTCTGCGCCTCTGAAGCGGAACGTGCAGTCACCAGTGCCGTGTTTAGTTCCTTCTCTTTTAGCAGCTCTTTTTTCTTGAGCTCGTCTATATCACGGTAGCAGTAAAAGCAGATAAAATGCCGTCCCGGTATGGTATCCATAAACAGAACCGTCACGCTGTACCATTTATAGTTGTAGTCCCCGGAATGGGCACGAAACTCAATCATCCCATCCTTTTCTCCCCGCAGATACATCCTTCGGATATTATCCTCCTCAAAAAAACGGGCAAAAGCCTTCTGGTCATCCTCATGTACTACTCTGGGGTGTCTTACGGAAAAGTCCTTAATATAGTTACGGTCATTGATGCCCAACCGCTCTCCTCTGGTAACATCCACATAGGAATTCTTGTCAAAATCCACCTCAAGCACGCAGTGATATGCATACTGCAATGCTGTAGCAAGCCGATAAATGGTTCTGGCATTCTCATCGGTCTGCTCCCCCATATAATCGAGGCATGTCGCAATATATGCTGTCTCTCCATAGAGCTTTGTCTTTGTCATATAAATGTGTATCTGCTTGTCATCCACAGGATTGTAAAGAACGGAACCACAAGACTGCCCCTCCTTCAGATTCCTGGTCATACACCCGTTACACGGCTCATACCGGAGCATCATACACTCGTAGCACACCTTGCCGAGCTGGGCACCGGGGCAATTTTTTTTCAACGCCTCATTCATGTAGACCAGACGGTATTCTTCATTTATCACGTAGACCGAGGTTTCCTTCATCTGCCCCAAAATGAAATCACCCACAGAAGCAGAATCATCCATCTGCTCTGCAAGGAATTCGCGGAATGCCGCCTCTCCTAACATCTGGGCAATCAGATAAATATCCTCTAACTGCTTTGCGTCCGGCTTTTCTGTCTGCTCTCCCCAATACAGCGCCAGATATCCAATGGTATCGCCCTGGGCACGAAGCTCATACTCCGCAATCCCATCAATATCATAAGATGCATAAAAAGCCCGTTCCTCCATGGACAGCACACTTAAATCCATAATACAGAAGCGGTCCGTCTCCTCAAAATGATACTGTTCCTTCCAAAACCTCAAAAACTTGTGGGCAGAAAATGTGTCCACCTGACCTCTGTTGCCAAAGCTCTGATATTCCAGGTGATAATCTGCGATTTCCTCCACATATCTCATCAGCCCGATATAGTCCGCCTTGTATGTCTTTCCCAGAAAATCTATTGTCTTCTCTATACCCTTTTCAATGCTGACGCTCTGAAACAGGGCTTCCATTACCTGCGATAGCATACAGTTCCTCCCGAAAAAATGTATTTCACAGGCATCTGCAAAATGCAAATGCAAAAATATGCTTAAAAGCCGCCTCTCCCAAGTCCGCCGGAATCCTCTGGGTCATCAAATCTGCCAAACCCACCTTCCCTCGAAAAACGGTCATTCCCCAGACCGCTCTCGCTTCCGGCATCCTCCTCGCTTCCGAAGTTCTCCGCAGCATAGCTTCCCGTCCCGCCAAATCCCTCAAAGTGGAACCCATCAGATGCGCCGGTCACATCCCGGTAACGGTCTGCATCGTCCCTCTCCGACAACTGGGAGTCCTCCACCGTCTCTATAGATTTCATCACCTGATTCTTCATGGACTCAGTAATATTCGTGTCATCCCCATAATTCAAATAATTAAGTATCGTGAGCATCTCGGACTCAGATTCCATATATAGACCTGTTCCCTTCTGCTCCATATTGCCCACATTCTTCACCAGCTCCAACAGCTTGTTCGGCAGCACTCTATATTCCCAATCCTCTGACTTTATTCCCAGCATGCCACTATCTCCTCGTCTTTTATATTTCTAACACCATTCATATACTATTATTATACACAAATCGCCGGCTTCCATCAATACCAATTACACAAAAACAGAGGATTCCAAGCGCCTTAAAAGCCCTCAGAATCCTCTGTATAATAAAGATAAATGCGGCTGACAGGACTTGAACCTGCACGGTCTCCCACCAGAACCTAAATCTGGCGCGTCTGCCAATTCCGCCACAGCCGCATAGAAAAAATAATAGAGATATATAAAATATCTCTATCAATGAGCCATCGGGGACTCGAACCCCGGACAACTTGATTAAAAGTCAAGTGCTCTACCACCTGAGCTAATAGCCCATATATTATATAATGCCCTATGGGAAACTCCCGCTTCCCAAGCTGGGCTAGTTGGATTCGAACCAACGAGTGCAGGAGTCAAAGTCCTGTGCCTTACCGCTTGGCGATAGCCCAAGATTTTGTGTAAGGGTGGGTAAAGGGATTCGAACCCTTGGCCTCCAGAGCCACAATCTGGCGCGCTAACCAACTGCGCTATACCCACCATAACGTGCTCGAAGGGATTCGAACCCCCGACCCACGGCTTAGAAGGCCGTTGCTCTATCCAACTGAGCTACGAACACATAAAAAGCGGGTGATGGGAATCGAACCCACGTATCTAGCTTGGAAGGCTAGTGTTCTACCATTGAACTACACCCGCA
>CAMWOF010000020.1 GCA_947175805.1 uncultured Clostridiaceae bacterium | reverse complement strand
GGTTTATATTATAGAGATAAGAACACTTTCTTTGCAATATATCCTACTTTAAAAGGCCCAATGATGTATTTTGACAGTAAGGAATATGTTTTACATCCTGATTTGCATATCTCATTTGAGAGGAATGGGAAGAAACGGAAGTTTTTAATAGAAGAATATAATATTTGCATACAGTATTATGAATCAAAATATCTTGATTTTGATGTATGGTCGACAGAAATGGATGTAGATTTGTTTTACCAGATTTATTCATCATATAAAGAAGAATCTTATTATGAGAAGTTTACATTAGATAATGATTGACATTAGAGAAATATCAGCGCTTGTAATCACGAGGGAAACGATATAAAATGAAATTAAAATATCCTCAAAGGAGAGGCTTTGCAATATGTATTAAAAAGGGAAAGGATGCATCTTTATGTACAGCACACCGTCAGGAGAACGTATTCATATTGGAATATTCGGCAGGCGAAACGCTGGTAAATCCAGCCTGCTAAACGCCATTTCCGCACAGCCTTCAGCCATAGTGTCGGATATGCCGGGAACCACCACGGATCCGGTGAAACGGGTGATGGAAATCCTGCCTCTTGGGCCTGTGGTCATGATAGACACGCCGGGGCTGGATGACACGGGGGCTTTGGGAAAGCTCAGGGTGGAACAGGCAGAAAAGGTGTTAGGGCAGGTGGATATTGCGCTGGTAGTGCTGGATAAAAAGAGAGCGCCGGAGGGCGTGGAGCAGGAGCTGCTTGCCACACTGGAAAATAAAAAGGTGCCCTTCATCTGTGTATATAACAAGGCGGATTTATGGGAGAATACCATGATCGGTCAAGGGGAGAATACATTAGGTGCCCGGGAAATTTCAGTCAGTGCGAAAACCGGTTTTCACATTCACGAATTAAAAGAGCTGCTGGCTGCAATGATGCCGGAAGCAAAAAAAGAAACCCCGCTAATCAGTGACTTGATTACAGCCGGGGACATGGTTGTGTTGGTGACGCCAATAGATTCGGCAGCGCCAAAGGGAAGATTGATTTTACCCCAGCAGATGGTGCTCCGGGAGGTGTTGGACTGCCATTGCCTGGCGCTGACCGTGCAGGATACGGAGCTTGCAGGGGCATTGGAGGCATTGGCGGTAAAGCCATCCTTGGTGGTGACGGATTCCCAGGCCTTTGGGAAGGTTATGAAGCTGGTGCCGGAGGATGTGCCATTGACCTCATTTTCTATTTTGCTGGCGAGAAAAAAAGGAAATCTGAAAGCGCTTGTGGAGGGTGCATATCAGCTCGACAGGCTTTCAGACGGGGACAGACTGCTTGTCTGCGAGGGCTGTACCCATCACAGGCAGTGTGACGATATCGGAACCGTGAAACTTCCAGCATGGATAAAGAAGCACAGCAGGAAAAACCTCGAATTTGAATTCACAAGCGGCGGAGGCTTCCCCGCGGATTTGTCTTCCTATGCATTAATTGTACATTGTGGCGGCTGTACGCTGAATGACAAAGAAATTGCCACAAGACAGCAGCAGGCGCGGGCGCAGGATATTCCCATGACCAACTACGGTACTGCTATCGCGCATATGAACGGCATCTTGGAAAGAAGCCTGGCGGTATTTGGGTAGTGTAAAGTGAAAAGAGAAGTGCTTAGCACTTCTCCGGTTCCGGGTAATCTACCCCCTGGGTGTCTACAGTGACCTTTTTTATGCGCTGTGTTTCCACCGGCATATCTCCGAAAATGGAGGTGGGAACATTTGCAATTTTGTTGACCACGTCCATGCCGTCGATGATTTTACCAAATGCGGCATAAGAGCCGTCTAAATGAGGGCTGGTCTCATGCATGATAAAAAACTGGGAGCCTGCGGAATCCGGGTGCCCGGCACGCGCCATGGAAAGCACACCCGGCGTGTGTAACAGGTTGTTCTCAAAGCCGTTTTGTGTAAATTCTCCCGGTATATGGTAGCCCGGACCGCCGGTGCCGTTTCCGTCAGGGCAGCCGCCCTGAATCATAAATCCTTTGATGACGCGGTGAAAAGTTAGGTCATCGTAGAATCCCTTTTTGATAAGTGAAATAAAATTATTGACGGTGTTTGGCGCAATTTCAGGGTATAACTCGAAGGTCATAATATCGCCGTTCTCCATCGTCATGGTAACAATTGGATTTGCCATAATGATTATCCCTTTCTGATTGATTTTTTGCTTAAAAGATGATAATATAGTAACATTAAAAAGTTTAATTTTCAATATACATGATGAAGGAAGGTTTTTATGAGCCGGCGCAGAAGAAGAAAAAAGCGTGCACAGGGCTTGATTATCCTTGCAGCCGTATTGGTATTGGTCGGAGTGGCTGTGGGATACGGAGTTAGTGTGTACAAAGGTTACATGAAGGATTATGCGGGGACGGGCAGCGCAGCCGGAGAGGATGTTGTGGTGGATATTCCACAGGGCAGTTCCGTTAAAAAAATTGCGGCGATACTGCATGAGCAGGGCTTGATAAATTATGAACGGGCTTTTGTAAACAGGGTAAAGGAGTCTGAGTACAGAGGGAAGCTTAAGTATGGTACTTATACATTGAATACAGGTATGAATACCATGCAGATGATAGAGATTATGGGTGCTGCGGAGACTGGTTCCACCGCATTACAGACATTGACGGTGCCGGAGGGCTTCAGTGTGGAGCAGATTGCCGCCAGAGTGAATGAACAGGGGATATGTACCGCGGAGGAGTTTTTGAACGCCGTTTCCTCTGCGCAGTATCAGTATAGCTTTTTGGATGCTATTCCCGCCGATGCCAATGTCAACTACCGCCTGCAGGGGTTCTTGTTCCCTGCCACATATAATATCTATGAGGATACCACGGCGGAGTCTCTGGTGGAGGCGATGCTGTCAAAGTTTGCAGAGGTATATACACCCCTTGAGGTAATGGCGGAGGAGAGCAGCTACACAACATATGAATTGATTACGATGGCGTCTATCGTGGAGCGGGAGGCAAAGCTGTCTGAGGAGCGTCCGACGATAGCAGGGGTGATTTATAACAGATTGAATATCAATATGGCGCTTCAGATGTGTCCGACGGTATTATACCCTTTGACGTCAGGTATGTATGATGTATCACAGGTAACTTATGCGGATTTGGAGATTGATTCGCCATATAATACATATAAAAACCAGGGGTTGCCGCCGGGACCGATATGCAATCCGGGGGAGAGCAGTATTAGAGCGGTACTCTCGCCGGAGTCCCACAGTTACCTGTATTATCATGTGGATGATGAGGCGGCAGGCTCGCATATTTTTTCTGAGAGTTATGAGGAGCATATACAGACACAGAATTAGTACCCCGTGGGGGAGCTGGTATAGAATGATGGGAAAGGGAGAAAAGCTATGAAGAAAATACTTTTTAAGGCTTTTGAAGAAGATGGGCGGCAGTTTTATGTATACGAGCTTCCGGAGGAAGCACAGTTGGATGAAGATACATTGGACATGTGTGAGGACGGTGCGCTGAAAGGTATTGTTCCCATGGAGTACGTGGATGATGCAGATGCGTTTTATTATGACATTTCCGGTTACAAGACAATCAGCAAGGCATTGCGCGGTGAGGTGGATTCGTCAGATGTGTTGGATGTCATGTATGGCATCACAAGAGTACTGTTTGAGTTTAAGGAGAACGGAATTCCGCTGTCCCACCTGATTTTGCATAAGGATTTTATATTTATTGACAGAATGACAATGGAAGTAAAGTTTTTATGTGTACCGCTGGAGGAGGAGGCTGCCTCTAATATTATTGAGGATGTGAGCAGGTTTTTCCGGGTTTTGCTTTCCGGGCTTACATATGATATCAATGAAAATGGCTCCTATGTGACGAAGCTGTTCACGCTGTTAAATACGCCGGAACAGTTTAATATCAGTATTTTGGGAAATGCACTGCAGGATTTAATGGATGAATATGGCGTGCCTTATGAAGATAATCTCGTGTCCGGGACATACGGGGAGATTGATGGGGATTATGACGCTGACGATATTGCCACAATTGACGCTTCCGTATTAGAAGGAATGCCGGAGAGTGTATCCGTGGCTGAGATGGAAGCTCAGGCATATGAGGATGGGCAGGAAACGGAAGAGTATGAGGAAACGGCGTCAGAATACGAGGATGATGCCGCTTATGACGAGGATGTTGATGCGGAGGATGATGCCGCTTATGATGAGGATGTTGATGCGGCCGGGGATGCCGTTTATGATGAAGATGCCGATGCGGCAGAGGAGACAGGCGAGGAAGCTGAATATGAATCTGAGGCTTTAGCAGAGGAGGAGTATGAGGAAACGGCATCAGAATACGAGGATGATGCCGCTTATGACGAGGATGTTGATGCGGCTGGAGATGCTGCTTATGATGAGGGTGCAGATGCGGTAGAGGAGACAGGTGAGGATGCCGATGTGCCAGAGGAGGCAGGCGAAGCTGCCGAATATGATGCCGATACAGAGAATGAAGATAAAGCCGATGCTAAACAAGGTGCCGAGGACGCGGCACCGGAAGAAGACGCGGCACCGGAAGAGCTGCCGGATAATATGTTCGGTGATGATGATGAATTCAAATCCGTAAAAAAGGTTATGACTGAGACGCCTAAGGCACAGGATTCTGAGAAGAAATTGACGGATGCCGAAATAGAAGCCCAGGAGCGGGAGCGGAGAGAGCTTACGCGGAAGGTTGTTTTTGATGAAGAGACAAAGCGAAAGCAGCAGGAGGCGCTGAGAAAGATTGCGGAAGCCGGCAATGCAAAAAATACTCCTAAAAAACAGCGTCTGGTTTTGAACAGAGGCGGTCTGGAGGATATCGATGAGGCATTAGCGGAGATAGAGGCGAGGAAGGCTGCTGAGGAGGCGAGAAAGGCGGAGGAGGAAGCTCTTGGCGACACAGCGGTTTTAAAAGGTAAGCCAAAGCAGCACAAGTTTGGTCTGGCTAAGGAAACCGTTGTCCGCCCGGTATTTGATTCCGTGTTTGAGCCAATCATTGAGACGATTGACGGACCGATAGATGATATGGATATTCCGGAGCCTTATGTAGCGGCACCGAAGCCTGCGCAGAATCCGGCAAAAACGGCCAAGGAAAAGGCAAAAAAGGAGGGCGCTGCCAGAAAGTCAAATATGGATGATGGAGAAAACAGCGACTCTATTTTGAGCCAGGATGTGACCAAGACTCCGGAGCCGGGTCTGTTGTCACAGTTAGATGAGCGTGCGGAGACGATGCCAAAAGTGAATCCATATCTGATTCGCGTGAATAACGGGGAACGGATTATGATTACCAAAGCCACCTTCAAAATCGGCAAGGCAAGCTTTGGCATGGATTATACAGTGACGGATAATGGAGCCATCAGCAGAAACCATTGTGTTATTATTGCCAAGGATGGTGTATACTATATTCGTGACAATAAGTCCACGAACCACACCTATGTGAATGGTCAGATTGTAAAAAGCGGGCAGGAGATATTGTTGACACATGAATCCATTATCCGCATAGCCGATGAGGATTTTCAATTTAAGCTGAGATAAAATATAAAAACATGTATGATACTGAACTCCTATTCAGGGTGAGTATACAACCGTTCCACAGCGAAGGCTGTGGAGGACGGATGTGTGAAAACCAATGGATAGGGGTTCATGTATTGATAACACATTTTCAGGGAGATGGATATGAAAAAAGCGGTTGTATTTGATATGGATGGCGTTTTGCTGGACACGGAAAAGCTTTACCGTATGCACTGGAAAAAGACGGGGGTAGCCATGGGAAAGACGGAGGCGCAGATGGAGCGCATCTGCCGGCTGGTGGCGGGCGGTACGTCAGACCATACAAGACAGGTGTTTGCAGAAGAGTTTGGTGAGGAGTTTCCATATGCGGAGTGCCGTAGGCGCACATATGAAATGATGGAGCAGTATATTGAGGAAAACGGGGTTGATGTGAAGCCCGGGGTTGTTGAGGTGCTAAACCACTTAAAAGAGAACCATATCAAGACGGCTGTCGCAACCTCCACGAAGCAGGCGTTGGCGGAAAAGCGGTTAAAGATGACGGGGATATATGACTATTTTGACGCTCTCATTTATTCTGATATGGTCAGCCGTGGCAAGCCGAATCCTGATATCTATTTAAAAGCCTGCGAGGTACTGGGTGTAGAGCCTTCGGAGGCAATCGGTGTGGAGGATTCCATAAATGGCATAAAGGCCTGTCATGCTGCGGGTCTGTACACGGTGATGGTGATTGATTTGATTCAGCCGGACAAGGAGCTGTTTCCGTATTGTAATCAGATATATGCGTCGATGACGGAAATGCTGGATTTAATATAATATGGCAATTGCGGAACTCTGTTTTCGACAACATCCGTTGTATAATATAGACATATCAACGCAGGCACGCTTGCGCTGCTTGTCGCTCGCAACGGTGCTAAGCTCGAAAAAACCTCGCTAAGTACCGGCGGCTCCAAAGCACCTTGCTTATGATATGTCTATATTGTACAACTGGGTTTTAAAAATAAGGAGTTTCGCAAATGCCGTCTTCGTCTAATATATAAGGAGGAATATTGTTATGTATATGCTTGTTTTGGTTATCAAGCACATTGAACTGGTGGATGAGCTGGTAAAGGAGCTTGTCGAGGTGGGGCTTCATGGCGGCACAATTCTTGAGAGCACCGGCATGGCGAGTATTCTCGAAAATATGGAGGATATGCCAATGTTTAGCATGCTCCGCCATTTGTTTGAGGAGGAAAATGAAAAGGAGTCCAGCCGAACCATGTTTTTTGTAGTGAGTGAGGATGAGCTGCAAGCGGCAAGAGAAGTTATCAAGCGGGTGACAGGTGGGCTAAATAAGCCGAATACAGGCATTATGTTTGCGGTTCCGGTAAGCTTTGTGGAAGGTCTTGGTGCATAGTCATGGAAATGAATCTGTTAACCTATATTGCATTGCTGCTTTTTTTTGCACTGGTGGCAGGCAAGGTGGCAAAGAAATTTCAAATGCCGAATGTGACGGGGTATCTTGTGATGGGACTGTTAATCGGTCCCTATGGCTTTGGTCTGCTGTCAAAAGAACTGGTCTCCGATTTTGGAATTGTATCCGAGATGGCGCTTGGATTTATTGCCTTTTCCATCGGTGCGGAGTTTAGGCTGAAGTATCTGAAAAAGGTCGGCAAGGCGCCGGTGGTTATTGCCGTTTTTGAGGCATTGACTGCGGTACTGCTGGTTGATTTTACGCTTCTGCTTCTGGGTTATGATTTGACGCTGGCGCTCTGCATCGGGGCAATTGCTTCGGCAACCGCCGCCGCCTCTACCCTGATGGTGGTAAAGCAGTATAAGGCAAATGGACCGGTAACGCGAACGCTGCTTCCGGTGGTGGCGATTGATGATGCGGTGGCGCTGATGGCATTCGGCATCTCTATAGCCATAGCGAAAACGGTGAGTGCAGATGGGGGCGGTTCCCTGTTAAAGACGCTGCTCGCTCCTGTTATAGAAATTGTGGGTGGTCTTTTGTTTGGCGCACTGTTGGGCTTTATCCTTACCCAGCTCGTCAAATGGTACACCGGAAGAGGCAACCGTCTGGCGCTTACCTGCGGCATGATATTTTTTTGTATCGGCGCATCGGAGATGTGGGGCTTTTCTTCCCTGCTGGCATGCATGATGATGAGCGCCGTGTTCGTGAACATGTCTTCAGTTGCTGACAAAATTTTTGAACCGATTGAGCGGACGACGCCGCCCATTTACATGATGTTCTTTATTATATCCGGTGCATCGCTGGACATAACAATTATCCCCAAAATCGGTTTGATTGGCATTATCTATATAGTGTTCCGTGTTCTTGGCAAAATGCTGGGAAGCTATATTGGCGCCAGCATATGCCATGCCTCGGCGGTGGTGAAAAAATATCTGGGGCTTACGCTGGTTCCACAGGAGGGAGTTGCCATCGGTCTGGTGACGGTGGCGATGAATTCAGTTCCTCAGTACGGGGATACCATACAGACAGTTATTTTATGCGGCATTGTGGTCTATGAGCTGACAGGTCCCCTGATTACCAAGCTGGCACTAAAAGCCGCCAAGGAAATATAATGGGAGATTAAGAACGCAGACATTTTTTGGGACACAGCCACATATACTTACCGTAGATGAACATTTGGAAAGGTAGGGTATGATGGCAGGCGGAATGAAAATGATGGCGGTGTTAAAGGCTCTGGTGGTGTCCTATGTTTTGACCGGTATTGTCCTGGTACTTCTGGCGTTTGGGGTATATAAACTAGAACTTTCAGAGGCCGCAGTAAATATTATGGTGATTGTGGTTTATCTGGCAATGACCTTTTTGGGCGGAATTATAACCGGAAAGCAGGTAAAAGTAAAGAAGTATTTGTGGGGCGCCCTGTATGGTTTTTTGTACATAGCATTGATTTTCTGTGCATCCATGGTGGTGAGCAAGGGGTTTGACCTGTTGGCTGTCAGTTCCGTGACCGCAATGTTCCTCTGCGTCGGCGGTGGGATTTTTGGCGGAATGATAAGTTAAAAAATGCTTTTCATATTGGATGGATTGTGATATACTCACTAGTAATTAGTGATTTGACAGGTCTGCTTTGCGGCGGAGCCTGATTTTGAAGGAGGATATTTTGATGAAGCACATTAAGACATTGACAAACAAGACCTTAAAGGGCACCATGACGAAGGGTGGATGCGGAGAGTGTCAGACATCCTGCCAGTCAGCCTGCAAGACGTCCTGTACAGTTGGCAACCAGACTTGTGAGAACAACAAATAGGATTATCGTACTTAAGCCCATATGGTCGGTAAGCCGGAACAGCTTTTCGGTTTTAATGCTTTGATGGTTTTTAGAGACAAAATAAGAGGAGTACCATCTGGTAGTCCTCTTTGTTCTGTCTGCCGGCTTTTTCATGACGGGCTTTTGGTTGGATTACGCAATGAGTGGATATTATGCATGCTGTATGCGTTAGATAGGAGTTTGTTTTGATTCACCAATATAAAAATAACGGCTACAATATCGTGCTGGATGTCTGCAGTGGTGCAGTGCATGTAGTAGATGATATTGTATATGACTTGATAGGCCTGTATGAAACAAAAAGTCTTGCGGAGGCGAAGGGCTGTCTGCCCCAATATACTGAGAAGGAACTTTCAGAGGCATGGGAGGAGATTACTGCACTGAAGGAAGCGGGGGAATTGTTTGCCGAGGATGAATATAAAGATTTTGTGATAGATTTTAAAAAGCGAAAGACCGTTGTGAAGGCGTTGTGCCTACATATTGCCCATGACTGTAATCTGTCGTGCAGATACTGCTTTGCTGGCGAGGGTGAATATCATGGTGACAGGTCGCTTATGTCCCTGGAGGTCGGTAAGGCGGCTATCGATTTTTTGATAGCGAACTCCGGCAGCAGAAGGAATTTGGAGGTAGATTTCTTCGGCGGGGAGCCGCTCATGAACTTTGATGTGGTAAAAGAGATTGTCGCATACGGCAGAAGCAAAGAGAAGGAATTTGATAAGAATTTCCGGTTTACCCTGACTACTAATGGTATGCTGCTGACGGATGAGGTTATGGAATTTGCAAACCGGGAGATGAGCAATGTGGTGCTCAGTGTGGATGGCAGGCAGGAGGTGCATGACCACATGCGCCCTACACCAAATGGAAAGGGCTCCTATGAGCATATTATGCCCAGGTTTAAGAAAATGGCTGAATTAAGAGGCCAGACAAATTATTATGTCCGAGGAACCTTTACCCGTCACAACTTGGATTTTGCCGCTGATGTGCTGCATTTGGCGGACGAGGGCTTTCAGCAGATTTCCGTAGAGCCCGTGGTAGCTTCTCCGGAGGAAGATTATGCCATTCGCCAGGAGGATATTCCGAAGCTCTGCGAGGAATATGATAAGCTTGCAGTGGAAATGCTTAAAAGAAAGAAAGAAGGCAGAGGTTTTCATTTCTTTCATTTTATGATAGATTTAGAACAGGGGCCATGTGTGGCGAAACGGCTTTCCGGCTGTGGCTCCGGCACAGAGTATCTGGCAGTTACCCCCTGGGGGGACTTGTATCCCTGCCATCAGTTTGTCGGAGAGGAGGAGTTCCTCCTTGGAAATGTAAAGGATGGGATTACCAATACCGGGGTGAGGGATGCCTTTAAGCTGTGCAATGTCTATGCAAAGGACAAGTGCCGGGATTGTTTTGCAAGGTTTTATTGCAGTGGCGGCTGTGCTGCCAATGCCTATAAATTTCACGGGAATATTAATGACGCCTACGATATCGGCTGCGAGCTCATGAAAAAAAGAATTGAGTGTGCGATTATGATAAAGGCGGCGGAATGTTCTACGACTGATTAGTTTAATGTGAAATATGAAAGGGAGAAAATAATGAAAAAACAAAGAAGAAACAGTATACTCATCATACTGGCATTTATTTTATTGTTGGCAGGCGGCGTCTATACTGTTATGTACGGTTTAGGCAAGGAAAAGATTGGATGGGCAGAGGATATCAAGCTGGGTCTGGATTTGGCAGGCGGCGTGAGTATCACTTATCAGGTAAAGGGGGACAATCCCAGCTCTGAAGATATGAGTGATACCGTCTATCGTTTGCAGAAGCGTGTGGCTGCTATCAGCAGCGAGGGAGAGGTATATCAGGTAGGTGATGACCGGATTACGATTGAGATTCCTGACGTGGAGGATCCGGAGGCGGTGCTGACTGAGCTTGGTAAGCCGGGCGCCCTGGAATTTGTAGACCAGGCGAATTATGAAAAATGGTTAGCAGGCAAGGAATACGAGACACTGCTGACAGGTAATGATGTTTCCGATGCGAAGGGCGGTATTGATGACCAGAACGGAACAAAGGATTATGTGTGCCAGCTGATGTTTACTGAGGAGGGCACAAAGAAATTTGGTGACGCTACCACTGCAAATGTGGGCAAGCTCCTCTATATTATCTATGAGGACGGCGATGAAATCAGAAATAATAAAGATATCGCCAGCGCTGCTACGGTAAATGAAGCGATTACCACGGGAAATGCGGTTATCAATGGCCTGGATTCCTATGAGGAGGCAGAGACGTTGGCGACAACGATTCGTATCGGCGCACTGCCGCTTGAGCTGTCTCAGTTGTCATCCACTGTTGTGGGGGCAAAGCTGGGTGAGGATGCTATCCGTACTTCTTTATATGCCGGTGCGGTTGGGCTTGCGTTGATATTTATAATTATGATAATTATTTTCCGGGTGCCGGGCTTTGTGGCTTCCGTTGCGCTTTGTGCCTATGTGGTGCTTACGCTGCTGGCGCTTAATATTGCGAGTGCCTTCGGAATTACGCTTACGCTTCCTGGTTTGGCAGGTATTATTTTGACCGTAGGTATGGCGGTGGATGCCAATGTCATTATCTTTACGCGTATCAAGGAGGAGCTTTCCACGGGAGCTTCTGTGAAGCGTTCCATTGAAGCCGGCTTTGACAAGGCGTTATCAGCGATTCTGGATGGTAATATCACCACCCTGATTGCTGCTGCAGTGCTTTACATGATGGGTATCGGTACGATTAAGGGCTTTGCGGCTACGCTGGCAATCGGTGTCCTGATTTCCATGTTTACGGCGCTGGTGGTTACCAAGCACCTTCTAAATTCGTTGTTTGTTTTGGGCTGTAATAAGCCGGGTATGTACGGCATGGCCAAGGAGCCTAAGATATTTGATTATGTCAAGGCATCGAAGCTCTGTATGATTTGCTCCGGTATCGTGATTGTGGTTGGACTCGCATTCCTTTTTGTCAACAAATCAAGCTCCATGGGGCAGATTTTGAATTTTAATACAGAATTTCTGGGTGGTACCTCTATTCAGGCGAACTTTGAAAAGGAATACACCTTAGCGGAGGCGGAGCAGGAAATTTCTCCTGTCGTTTCTGCGGCAACGAAGGTTTCTGAGGGTGAGATTCAGTACCAGATTGTGGATAATACAAATGAAATTGTTATCAAGGTGCCGGAGATTTCTGCAGAAGAGCAGACAGCGGTGCAGAAAGCGCTGACAGAGAAGTTTAAGGCTTCTAACTTCATCATCAGCAATATCAGTTCCACAGTCAGCGGGGAGATGAGAAGGGATGCAGTCATTTCTATCTTGCTGGCCACATTGATGATGCTGATATATATCGCGTTCCGCTTTGATGATGTGAAATTTGGCGCTTCTGCGGTGCTGGCGCTGCTTCACGATGTTTTGATTGTGTTTGCGGTGTACTCTGTATTCCGGCTGTCCGTAGGAAATACATTTATTGCTTGTATGCTGACGATTGTAGGTTATTCTATCAATGCCACAATTATTATCTTTGACCGTATCCGGGAGAACAAGGCGGTTATGAATGTCTCCAAGGACGGGCTGGATGCCGTGGTAAATGCGAGTATCGCTCAGACATTTACCAGAACCATATATACGTCCCTGACAACCTTTGTCATGGTGTTGGTATTATATATTATGGGTGTGCCTTCGTTGAAGGAGTTTACACTGACATTGATGGCGGGTATTGTCTGTGGTGCATATTCCTCAGTATGCATAACGGGACCGCTATGGTGGCTGCTTAAAACAAAGCTTAAGAGTAAGGATGGAGCTGTCTCCAAAAAGAACAGCAAGCCAAAGAAGAAAGCATAGAGACCGTCCCCTTCAGAGATGCCTGTAAGAGGACACAAGAAGGGGGCATATGTTTTAGTGCTCCCTTTTTGATTTTTCAGGGGACATAGAATAGAGTGGTGGAAAAAATTTATGATTCATCGTTGGATGATGTACAGCAAAAAGGCTGATTTTGACCGGATTGCAGAACAATTTCATATCGATCCCGTGATTGCCAGGATTATCCGCAACCGGGAAGTGGTGGGTGACCAGGCGATTGCAGAGTATTTGGCGCCCAATGTTGAGTATCTGTACAGTCCCTGGATGCTTAAGGGCATGGAGGAGGCTGTGAATATAATTCTGGATAAGATGATGCTGCAGTATAAGCTTCGGATTATATCCGACTATGATGTGGACGGTGTAATGTCGGCTTATATTTTGTACAGGGGACTGTTGAGAGCCGGCGCAGATGTGGATTATTATATTCCTGACAGGGTTGTTGAGGGCTACGGCATTAACGAGGAGATGATTGAGGAGGCGCATGAAGCCGGAATCAATACCGTCATCACCTGTGACAACGGCATTGCAGCCCGGGACGCCGTAAAGAGAGCCAGAGAGCTTAATATGACGGTTATCGTGACGGATCATCATGAGATTCCCTTTGAGGAAAACAATGGTGTAAGGCAGTATCTGCTCCCGGATGCGGACGCCATCATTGACCCGAAAAGGGTGGACTGTAATTATCCTCTGGAGGAAATCTGCGGTGCGGCGGTTGCCTATAAGCTGGTAGAGGGCATTTTCGAGCGGCGGGGTATTGATAAGCATGAGCTCTATCCAATGCTTGCCTATGTAGGCATGGCAACGGTCTGTGATGTTATGCCGCTGTTAGATGAGAACCGCTGTTTTGTCAGGGCTGCCTTGGATTTGCTGCCTCAGACGGAAAATGAAGGTTTAAAAGAGCTGATTGCTGTCAATGATTTACAGGGAAAGCAGATTACGGAATATCACATTGGTTTTGTGCTGGGGCCGTGCATTAATGCTACCGGCAGACTGGATACGGCAATGCTCAGCATGAAGCTCCTGATGGCGGAGAACCGGACAGAGGCCCAGGAGACGGCAAGACAGTTATACGAATTGAATGAGGAGCGAAAGCGGCTGACCGGAGAATATACGGAACAGGCAATCGAGCTCATAGAGACCAGTGAGTTGAAATATGACAAGATATTGGTGGTATATATGCCGGAATGTCATGAGAGCATCGCAGGTATTATTGCAGGGAGAATCAGGGAACGCTATTACCGACCAGCGCTTGTGTTGACCATGACTGCCGAGGGGCTTGTTAAGGGCTCTGGCAGATCCATAGACGAATACAACATGTATGACGGGCTGACAGGCTGCAGGGAATATCTCTTGAAATACGGCGGGCACGCCATGGCTGCCGGATTTACTTTGGAGCTTGCAAATATAGAACAGCTCAGGAAGGCGTTAAATACGCAATGTTTGTTGGATGACAGTGATATGGTGCCAACGATTCATGTGGATGTGCCGATGCCGATTCAATATGCAAATATGGAAATGGTTGAGCAGCTAAGGGTTCTGCCTCCTTTTGGCAAGGCAAATGAAAAACCCTTGTTTGCAGAGGCAAAGCTTAAGGTTGCATCTGCCAGGGTGTTGGGCAAGAGCGGTAATGTATTGAAGCTGACACTGGAAAATGAAGCCGGCGCTTCGGCAGAGGCTGTCTATTTTGAAGTAGACAGTTTTCTGGAGGATATCAGGAACTGGTTCGGCTCTGATGAATGTGACCAGATGCTCCACGGCTGGCTTAACAATGTCGTACTGGATGTGGCATATTATCCGACAGTGAACGAATATAACGGGTTAAGCACAGTGCAGCTCAACATAAAATACTACAGAAAACATGAATTTTGATAAAACACTTTTTATTTATATAAATGGGAGTGAGAATTATGTATGTCTTAGATAAAATACATAGCAAAAGATGGATGGCAGCATTAAT
>CAMWOF010000019.1 GCA_947175805.1 uncultured Clostridiaceae bacterium | reverse complement strand
CTTTTGGGTTTTGGGGCAAAGGCAAGCCTCGTTCCGTTTCATACCTGGCTTCCCAAGGCGCATCCCGTTGCACCGGCTCCGGCATCGGCAATTTTGTCGGCGATTCTCACAAAGACAGGTATGATGGGTATGATTGTCGTTGTCTGCGATATCATGTTCCCGTCTCTGTCATTTGGCAGACTGGTGCTGATGCTCGGCACCGTGACTATGGTGTTGGGCGGTATTTTAGCATTGGCGGCAAATGAGTTAAAAAGGACGCTGGCATGCTCCACCATGTCCCAGATTGGCTTTATTACGGTAGGTCTTTCCCTCTGCATCTTACTGGGGGAGGAAAATGCTGTTGCCATGAGCGGAACCTTTTTGCACATGATAAACCACACCCTGTTTAAAATATCCTTGTTTTGTCTTGCCGGTGTGGTGATAAAGCAGACAGGCACAGGTGATTTGAATGAAATAAAAGGGTTCGGGAGGGGAAAAATCCTGCTTCATATCGGCTTTTTGCTGGGGGCAATGGGTATTTCCGGTGTTCCGGGGTTAAACGGCTATATCAGTAAGACTCTGCTTCATGAGGCGCTGGTGGAGCTTGAAAGCCCGGTTTTTGAATGGCTGTTTTTGATTTCCGGCGGGCTTACCCTTGCCTATATGCTCAAGCTCTATATTGTGCTGTTCTGGGAAAGGGCGGAAGGTGAGGCAAAGCCTGTGAAACTGACGGTCTTTACCTGGTTTCCATGCCTTCTGCCGGCGCTATGCTATCCGTTTTTGGGGTTGTTTCCAAACATGGTTATGGATAAGCTCGCAGATTACGGCAGGGCATTTTTCTACGCAGCCGGGACAGAGGGGCACATAAGGTATTTCAGTATAGAAAATGTGAAAGGCAGCCTGATATCCATTGCTATAGGCATCGTTCTTTATTTGGCGGTGGTCAGGGTGTTTCAGAGAAGGAAGCAGGCTGAGGGTGTCCTTTACAGGCAGGGGCTTCCCGGCTGGCTGGATTTGGAGAAGATGCTATACCGCCCGGTGCTTTTAAGGGTGCTCCCATGCATCGGCACCTTTTTTTCCAGAATTCTTGACTGGTTTGTGGACGGTACGGTGCTGCTTTTAAGGCGTACCATATATAGGGATAACAGCACGGAGGAAAAGCCGGTTTACGGCGGCAGGCTGATTGATATCCTGGGGGAATGTATGAATGTGCTGAGAAATTTCTGGAATCTTACCTTTGGAAGACGGCATCCGGTTCAGAAAAATTATGTGGTGGCGTTTGCGGGGTACAAAAAGAAGATATCTTTATATGGGGAAATGCTGTCAAAGAGTGTATCCTTCGGGCTCTTAATGTTTGCTTTCGGCTTTGTGTTGACCATTGCATATTTGATATATCTGATATGATGATATACAGACGATTCCGTTCTTGACAGTATACGGCTCCAGGGAGTATTATATATATAAGTGTGTGTACGTGAATATCTGGAAAATAGGAGGCGATGCGGATGGACAGACGTCTGAATATAGGACTGCTGGTGGATGATGTAGACGCCGTCTTTACAAATGAGGCATGTAAAGGCGCTGTACTTGGCGCAGAGACGATTGATGCGAATCTGTATATTTTTCCGGGCGGTTATTTAGACCCGGAGGATATTTCTGATGAGCATTACAAATATGAATACCAGTATAATACAATATTCAGCTTTGCAAAACAGGGGAATTTGGATATCCTCTATATCATGATGGGAATGATTGGCGGAAGAGTACAGCTAGAGCAGCGTGTAAGCTTTATGGAACAGTTTCTGCAGATGCCCGTGGTGGCTCTTTATACGAAAATGGAAGGCTGCCAGTCCGTCATCTTTGATAATAAGATTGGATTTGAGACGGCTATCCGCCATTTGATAGCAGACCATCATATGGAGAGAGTGGGATATGTCAGCGGTCCCAAGACGAATGTAGACGCCATGGAACGGCTTGAGGCATATAAAAATGTACTGCGGGAGCAAAATATTCCATACAATGAGGATTATGTGATTTACGGCAATTTTGAAGAGAGTACAGAGCCTCAGATTGGGGAATTGGTGACAAAGCATCCGGAGATGGAGGCTGTGGTATTTGCAAACGACCGCATGGCACTCGGAGGCTACCGTGCCTTTGCAAAGCTGGGAATTACCGTGGGGGAGGATTTAAAGGTGGTCAGCTTTGACAACTCTAATTTTGCCTCCAGTTTAGTTCCGCCGCTTTCCACCGTGGAAGCAAATGCGGCGGAGTTGTCCTATCAGGCAATCCTGCATGCAGGGGATTTTTTAAAGACAGGCAGAATGGACAATTTAAAAACGGATACTCACTTTGTAAAGCGTTCTTCTTGTGGCTGCCAGCAGGCGGATTACATCCAGCTTTCAAAGCAGATGGGCTTTCTTGCGGACGCTCCGTTAAAGGCGTTTCAGATAGATAAGCTTTATGTATACCTGTTCGGCAATTATAAGGTTTCCGGGACACTGCAGAAGATTGAGGATGATTTGGCGGTGTTTATCAAGCTGATGATTGATATGGTGGAGAATAAAAAGGTGGAGGAATACCAAAAGGATGCCGGTGTCCTGTTCGAGCAGTTAATCTCCCAGCCGGTTTTGAAATACACCACTGTGGAGAGCTTTTTCAATATGATGTTTTGCCTGCAGCATATATTGACGGATCAGCTTTCCTCCACGGAGGAGAAGATGTGTCTGATGTCTATGTTTTCCGATATGTATCGGGAGCTTGCCATCTCCAACTGCCAGATGGTGCAGGGACAGCAGGAGAGCTTAGAGCGCATGTCCCATCTTATGAACAATATGACGGTGGGAATGTTTCTCATGGAAAATGCCGGGGATATTCCCTGGGACAGTGCACTTAAAAATCTTGACAGTATCGGTATTCAGAGTGCATATTTGTATACCTTCCAGGATATTATTGTGCATGAGCGTTCCGATGCGTGGGTAATGCCGAAGAAGATTATGCTGAAGGCATGCTATGACGGCAATAAAACCTTTAATGTGCCTAAGAGCCGCCAGGTGTTGTCTACCGGTAAGATGCTCCAGCACGAATATATGCCAAAGAACAGGCGGACAACCATGATTCTGTCACCGCTTTTGTCCGGCACGGAGCTCTACGGGCTGATTTTGAGTGAGGTAGGGTTTGAGAATTTTGGCAACGTGTCGCCAGTGGCGTTTCAGATTTCCTCTGCGTTAAAGTCGCTGCTGCTCATTGAACGTCAGCAGAATGTGCAGAAGCAGTTAGAGCAGAGCATAGAGAAATTTAAAGAGAGCAATACGATGCTCAGTGAGATTTCCCGTTCTGACGAGCTGACAGGCTTATATAATAGGCGGGGCTTTTTGGAACATGCCCATGCTGCCATTACCAGCAAGCGCAATCGGGGGAAACGGGCGCTGGTGGTCTATGCGGATATGGATAATTTGAAAATGATAAATGATACCTATGGACATGACGAGGGAGATTTTGCCCTGCGGGAGATTGCGGCGATATTAAAGGATACATTCCGCAATACAGATATTGTAGCCAGGTTTGGTGGGGATGAGTTTGTGGCTTTTGCCATGATGGGGCTGGACAACTATGAGGATATTATGAAACGCCGGATTGAGGAAATTACGGTGCGGCATAATGAGACATGCCATAAGCCCTATCCGATTGAGATGAGTACAGGTATATGGGAGTTTATCTGCAGCCGGGATGTAGATATCGATGAGATATTGGATATTGCGGATAAACGGCTTTATGAGGAGAAAATCGAAAAGAAGAAAAAGAACGGCTCTTACCGTTAATCAGGCGGGAGGTGCGTAAAAAACGCACCTCCCGCTTTTTTTTATTTTTCAAATACTTTGTATCCTTGCTTTCGCAGAACGGAGACCGCATTTTGCAGGTCATCCGCATAGTAAAGCTCCAGGCAGAGGGCGCCCTCTCGCTCTTCGCGGTTTCCAACAATGCGGATATTTTTGATACTGATGCTGGAATGGGACAACAGCTTTGTGACCCGGTTGATGGCTCCCGGTTCGTCCGGAATGTCGATAAAACATTCATAGTGTGATTCAATGACGCCGGTTGCCTTATTCGGAACAGCGTTTCGGTAGGCCATGGCAGAAGCAAAAAAATCATTGATGGCAGCGCCGTCCCTAATCTCAATCATGTGCAGCATCTGCTGTAGCAGTGAGATGTATTCGGAAAGTCCGGCAGCAACCTGCTTATTGTTGCTGAGCAGGATATGCTCCCATACCACAGGGGAGGAGGAGGCAATCCGCGTGATGTCTTTAAAGCCGCCCGCCGCCAATTCCTTGTACAGTCCGTCTGTATCGGCATTTTTCACAAGATTTACAAGGCTTGCCGCAATGACATGGGGGATATGACTGATATAGGAGGTAATATGGTCATGCTCTGCCGGAGAATATACAATGGGCAGAGCCCCCAGTCTGCGGATATATTCTGTAAATTGTGCAGTCTTATCACGGGATACCGTATGGGAAGGGGTAATAAAATAATAGGCGTTTTCCATTAAATGCTCATTTGCCGCCTGATAGCCGCATTTTTCTGAACCAACCATAGGGTGGCCGCCGATAAACCAGTCGTCCATGCCCTCTTGGCCTACCGCCTCGCATATATCCGCCTTTACACTGCCCACATCGGTCAGAATACAGTGAGGGCTGATAAGCGGTTTTAATATGTGCAGGTATTCGATGTTAAAGCTTGTCGGCGCGCATAGGAAGATGACGTCGCAGCAGGCAAATTCTTCTCCTACGCACCGGGTGAGCTTTGTGAGGGTGCCGTCCGATACGGCGGACTCTAAGGCAATGCTGTCCACATCAAAGCCAAGAATCATGGTATCAGGAAATGTTTTGCGGATATGCTTGGCAATAGAGCCGCCAATCAACCCCAGTCCGATGAATCCTATGCTGGAAAAGGGAATAAAGTCTGTATCCATAAGTACCTCATTTCTTGTGTCTGTTTTTTATATACTATAACATTATTGTATCAATTATTTTGGATAAGTCAACACTTTAAAGCATTAAAGAGGCATATGTTCCTTTAATGCGGCGGTTTCCTCCGCTGTAAGATGCCGGTATCCGCCGGGTGGCAGGCTCTCGTCGAGAACCAGGGAGCCCATGGCAATGCGCTTTAAGTATGTGACTTCCTTTCCTACGGCTTGAAACATGCGTTTTATCTGGTGAAATTTTCCCTCGTGGAGAGTAATGCGGATTTCACTGGTGGCGCTGTCTGCATCGATGGACAGGATTTCCAACTTTGCGGGCAGGGTGGGGGCTGCTTCGCCGATATCCACGCCTTCTAAAAAAGTGGCGGTATCCTCTGGGGTAACAAGTCCGGCAATTCTTGCAAAATAGACCTTATCCACATGGCGTTTCGGAGACAGCAGAAAATGGGAGAGTTGTCCATCGTTGGTGATGAGCAGCAGTCCTTCTGTGTCCACGTCCAGCCTGCCTACGGGGAATAAATCCGGGCGCACTGTGTCGGTAAGCAGCTCCATGACCGTGGGATACACATTGTCCCTTGTGGCACTGACATAGCCTGCAGGCTTGTTCAGCAGGTAATATTCATATTCGGTATAAATAATCGGTATATCCCGGTAGCTGACGGTATCCTTTGCAGGGGTTACCTGATAGTCAGGCTGCCTTATCAAGATGCCGTTTACCTTCACAAGACCTGCCCGGATATCCTTCTTGATTTCTGTTCTGGTGCCGAAATTAAGCCCGGCAAGCAGTTTGTCTATGCGCATATGGTTCTCCTTTTTTAGTATTATTATAATTAGTTCCGGACAGAAAAGCAAAGGTATCTTGCTTTTTTGCTTTCAATCAGACGGCACAAGGCAGGGGTACCACACAGGGAAAGCGTCTGTCTGGTTAAAATGTTAAAAGCAACAAAATATCAAGCGCTTGTCTTGTGGCGGAGAAGGGGATTATTGCTTTTTTATATGGTTTATGTTATATTTTATGGTAATTATTGCCTGAAGGCAAAGTGCCCGATACAGTTTTTAACCGTGCAGTTTTTGCCGGTCTGATGTGTATGGCAGCGGTTATGAACGGGAATAGTACATTAATAAATAAAAAAACAGAAATAAATCGGAGGAGTGGGAAAAATGGAATATCAGATAGGCGATATAGTGGAAAGTCCGCAGGATGCGCTGCTGCAGGCGGATTTAGAGGATATTTCGGGAAGAGGGCTGCCTTTAGAGCAGCTTCGGGACGCTTATGTACTGGTGACGGGCGCCACGGGCCTGGTGGGCTCCATGCTGGTAAAGGCGCTGGCATGCTGCAACCGCATGCACGGGCTGGGTATGAAAATCATGCCGATGATCCGCAGTGAGGAAAAAGCGCGGTCGGTTTATGGCAGCTTGTTTGACAGGGCGGATATTATGCCGGTACAAGGGGATATATTGAAACCGCTGGCAGTGGCGAATCCCGTTGATTACATTTTTCACGGGGCGAGCGTGACTTCTTCGAAGACCTTTGTGACAAAGCCTGTAGAAACGATTGATATTGCCATAACCGGCACTAGGAATGTGCTGGAGCTTGCCAGGGAAAAACAAATCAGAGCCATGGTTTATATATCCTCCATGGAAGCCTTTGGTATTACACAGCCTTCCCTGGACAGTGTGAAAGAAGAGGATTTGGGGTATATAGACGTTATGAATGTCAGGAGCTGCTACTCGGAGAGTAAACGGATGTGTGAGCTTATGTGTGCGTCCTATGCCCATGAGTATGGGGTTCCCGCAAAGGCAGCCAGGTTAGCGCAGACATTTGGGGCAGGTGTTTCAAAGGAGGAGGGCCGCGTGTTTGCGCAGTTTGCCAAAAGTGCTATTTCAGGGAATGATATTGTATTGCATACAAAAGGGGAGTCTACCGGAAATTACTGTTATACAGCAGATGCCGTGGCAGGGCTTCTCACTATTCTGCTGAAGGGAAAAGAAGGAGAGGTATACACAGTGGCAAATCCGGCTGCCACCACCAGGATTAAGGATATGGCACAAATGGTGGCAGAGCAGATTGCAGGAGGGAAAATAAAGGTTATCTTTGACATACCGGAGGATGCTTTGACCTATGGATATGCGCCGGACGTGACATTGCATTTGAACGCAGATAAGCTGATGGGGCTGGGCTGGAAGCCGGTTTATGGCTTGCAGCAGATGTATGAGAGATTGATTCGGAGTTTTCATGAGCAGGGGATATAATGCAGCCAATACAGTACACTAAAGGAGAGTTACGATGAAGTTATCATTGATTTGGATATGTTCTGACAGGGAAGAAAAAAACAGGAAAACTTTCGATTTTTTGCAAAAAGAGTTGAAGTCTGACGGTAGCAGTGCGCAGGTGCTTTTATATGGCATTTCACAAAAGCCCGCTTTTTTACCGGAGGAGACAGCGGAAACTATCAGCTGGGAGCCGGTTTACGGGTTCGAGGGAGCTTCGGAGTGCGAAATATACAAAGATGCGGCGGATAAGGCGACCGGTGAATTTGTCACCCAGATGTACAGTGGGGATGTCTGGTCTGACAATACGCTGGCGGAGCTTTCAAAGCAGATTAAAAAATATAGCGGGCAGTCTATTGTCATGCTGCAGAAAATTATGCCGGACGGCACCGAGGGCGCTTTTGCTCAGGAGCTTTCCTCAAAAACGGTATGCGTACAGAAGCTTACTGAAAAGTTTTACTGCTATCCCTTCTATTTTGGCGGCACTTTTATTAAGCGGGAGCTGTTTCGGAAGCAAAGCTTTGATTTGACGCTGGGACTGGATGCGGAGAGAAGATTTTTTCTGGATATCTGTGCGGAGAAAATGCAGGTGTTATATATAAAAAGCCGCAGCTATTTCAGTTCTGTGGAGCGGGAGGGCGATCCTGTGTTTTACAAAGGGTTATATAGCCCTGATTATTACGACAAAGCTTTTATCGACTTCTGGATTCCTTATTTTGACAGTCTGCGGGAGAAATATGGCGAGGTGCCGGCATTCATACAATATCATTTGATGTTCACAATCGGCAGCCGCATAGACGGTAACCTGAACAATAAAAATAAGCATGTGATTCCTGAGGGAGAGGAACAAAATTGCCTGAAGCTTATGGGCCAGGCACTTCAACAGGTGGATGACAAAATCATGTTTAACGGCGCGAAGGTGCCGGAATGTATTGTGGCGGACTCCTTAAAATGGATTTTTGGGGTTTTGAAGTATGGAGAGCAGTTTTGCTTTGAGGAATATTATTTGTCGGGGATGCCTTACTATGCTTCCGGCAAGGTGGTATTTAACGCGATTCCTAATTTAAAGACCAATATTATGTTTATGCAGTTTTTAAACGGCAGGCTGGAAATTGACGGTACCGTGCATACAATTCTCTATGAGATGGCGGACGAGGTCTTTTTTACTTATGAAGGCAAAAAGTATAGCTTGGAGTACAATGGCAGGTATGCGCTTACAAAGGTGTATGGGGTCAGCATATACAAGCGCCATTCCTTTCATGTTTCCATACCGGTAAATAACAAACAAAATGCTTTTCTGTTCTGCTTTGCCAAAATCGGGGCAGAGTCAATAAAAATACGCCTTGATTTTAATTCCCATTTTAGCAGAATGAGTGGTGCTTTCCTGTCCAGCTACTGGTGTTTTGGGGATGATACCACATATATGATGACGAAGGGCGAGGACGGGTTAAGTGTGAAGCCGGCTGACAAAAGGCAGGCCAGAAAGCAGGAGCGGAAGCTGCAGCGGGAAATGCTTTTTTCCTTTGATAAGCGTGCATGGATCTTTCTGCTGGTGCGAAACGCCTATTTTTGTGCGAAGCCTTTTATGAAGCGGAAGCCAATCTGGATGTACTTGGATAAAATATATAAGGGTGGAGATTCCGCAGAGTATCTGTTCCGGTATGCCAGTGCACAGGGAAAAAATATTAAGCACTATTACCTGGTGGACAAAAAGGCGGCGGATTATAAACGCCTGAAACGGGACGGCTATCATCCGCTGGTCAGGGGAAGCATCAAGCACAGGCTGGTATTTTTGCTGGCTGACATGATGGTGATTTCCAACTCTACTGTGTTTGCATTCAATAATTACGGACTGCTGAATTCCAGCTATGTCCGTGATTTGTATGATTTTCATGTTTGCTGTGTGCAGCACGGCATGTCCGTGCAGAAAATTGCAGTGGCGCAAAATCGTTTGCGGGATAATACACGGCTTTATTTTTGCGCCTCCCAATATGAGATTAAAAATTTGTCCAGACCGGTATATGACTATGTGGGCTATAATGCGCTGCGGCTGACAGGCGTACCCCGCTATGATGGTCTGGTCAATGATGACAAAAAACAGATTATGATAAGCCCGACGTGGAGAATGCAGGCAGCAGCCCCGGTGCGCACCAGCGAGGGGGAACAGAGAGATTACAATCCGCTGTTCAAGGAAAGTGAATACTATAAGGTATATAATGCGCTGATTAATGATACACGGTTGATTGAAGCAGCAAAAAAATACGGATACCGTATAAAGTATGTGCTGCACCCGATTGTCAGTGCCCAGGTCGGTGATTTTGACAAAAATGATTATGTGGATATCGTTCCTGCCGTGGGCGATATGAGCTATGAAAGGATGTTTTGTGAGTCCAGCCTCATGGTGACGGATTATTCCGGTATCCAGTTTGATTTTGCCTATATGAGAAAACCACTGGTATATCTCCATCACAGGGATATTCCGCAGCACTACGAGGAGGGCACGTTTTTCTATGATACCATGGCGTTTGGCGAGATATGCCATGATAATGACGAGCTGATTGATGTGCTCTGTGAATATATGAAAAACGGCTGTCAGATGAAGGAGGAATATGTAAAGCGGGCAGATGATTTCTTCCACTACAATGACAGAAACAACTGTGAACGGATTTATAAGGCGATGCTCTCATACCAGAACCGTTATATTCTGCACAGACAGGAAAAGTTAGAGTTTGTGTTTGAGGAGGGAAAGAATGTAGAGCTGGATGTTGATAACCGGGAACAGGATGTACAGGAGTTCAAGGCGCTTGTAGAGGCGAAGAAGGGTAAAATTGGCAAGACCACTATTGTGGACAGTTTTTATGACCTGCCAATCAGGGAGAAAACGGTTTTGATGGTGGGCTTAGGGAAAAATGTGCGGGGAAGCCTGCAGTACATTTTAAATGAGTTGAACCATGCCCCGCAGTACGAGGGGTATGAGGTGTATGTGAGAACCTCAGAGGAAACCGATGCGGTTGTGCATGAATATATAAAAAATAATGCATGGACGAGAACACATACAGTGCTGGATAACCGGGAGTACGGGGATTTGATGGAATCTGTCAAATACCTGATTGCTGAGGTGTATTTCCCGGAGTCATGGATAAAAAAAGAAGGTCAGATTTATATCAATATATGGCATGGTACGCCTCTTAAGAAGCTGGGACTTGCCAAGCCGTCGAGAGGGCTGCACAAGGACGGCACGGCACAGAGGAATTTTATTGAGGCAGATTATCTGCTGTATCCGAATGATTACACCAGAACCCATATGCTGGAATCCTATAAGGTTTCCGAGCTGATGTACGGGAAGACGGTTATGCTGGGATATCCTCGTACCGGAGGTATGCTTGCTGCTGCGGAGAGCGATTTGACGGAATTGAAAAAGCAGTTGGCGCCGAACGGTGAAAAGATATATGCTTATATGCCTACATGGAGGGACTATCTGGAGGAGGAACAGGTTGTTTCTGAGGCCAAAGAGCTGCTTTTATATCTGGATGCACATTTAAATGAACAGCAGATACTTTATGTTAACCTGCACCACAAGGTCAGCGATTCTTTGGATTACAGTGGGTTTAAACGAATCAAAAAATTCCCGCCTGCGGTGGACAGCTATGCATTGCTGGCAGCATCGGAGGCACTGATAACAGATTATTCCAGCGTCTTTTATGACTATCTGGCGCTGCGCAGGCAGATTATTCTTTATTGCGCAGATTATGAGCTGTACCGGTCAAAGCGCGGCACATACATGGATTTAATGTCGCTTCCGTTTGACAAAGCAAAGACGCCGGAGGATGTCATAAATGCCCTTAACAGAGGAAAGCGCTATGATGATAAAAAGACCCACAAGACCTTCTGTGCCTATGACACTAAGGAAAATGCAGCAAAGCTTTGCAGTATTATACTTGGGGAACAGGAAAGCGGACTTGCCTTTGATGCCATTCCAAAAACAGGGGGAGAGCGCATACTGATTTATTCTGATGCCTGTGGGCAGACAGATGCTACAAAGACGCTGCAATCCGCCCTGCTAAACAAGGCGCAGAGGTATAAGAAGCTGCAGAACAAACATATTTATATTGGATGTGATGCAGAGAAGGTGGATTTGAACAGGGACAGCGCTTATCCGATGCTGTCAAGGGTGCCTGTGCTGGGACTAAAGCAGGAGGTGCATTTCAGCGCCCTGGGAAAAAGTGTCCTGCGGCATTATAAGAAGGGGAATATTAGCTTTGATAAGGCAATGCAGTATTTAAAGTATGATTATGTGCCGGCAGTGCGGAACATGTTCGGGCGCGCTCAGTTTGACGCAGTGCTGATTTATGATTTGCAGGATGCAGACCGCATGCTTGCGCTTACCATGATGCAGGCGGACAAATATCTGTTTGTAAACGCGGATATGCTGAAGGAAATGGCAGAGGGCAATCAGTTCCTGTGCGACGCTGTGGGATATGCTGCTGCGTATGCCAGGGCAGTTTTTGCGGATTCGGAGGAAACCCGGGTCGGTCTGGAGCAGCTTATGGAAATAAAAATACCGGTTCAGTTGATTGACGGCGGGGAGCAGCTTAGGCAGTTGTTAGCGGAAAAGTTAGGGCGGTGACCTGACCCGCACATAATTGACAAACTCTTCCATTCCTTGTAAAATAAACAAGTTAAATACAGTTAGTGTAAAAGAGAGGCATACGCCCCGGAGATATAGGAGGAGAAACCATTATGGCAACAGCTTATAATCACAAGCTAATAGAAGGTAAATGGCGCAAAAACTGGGAGGAGAACCCGGTGAATACGGATGACGGCATCAAGCCGAAATATTATTGTCTGGATATGTTTCCATATCCGTCCGGTAACGGATTGCATGTGGGACATTGGAGAGGCTATGTCATCAGTGATGTGTGGAGCCGCTATAAGATGATGCAGGGATATTATCTGATTCACCCGATGGGCTGGGATGCCTTTGGACTGCCGGCGGAGAATTATGCGATTTCCCATGGCGTACATCCTCGGATATCCACAGCCCAGAATGTGGCAAACATCAAAAAACAGATAAATGAGATTGCCGCAATCTATGATTGGGACAGGGAAGTGAATACCACGGACCCTGCGTATTATAAGTGGACCCAGTGGATTTTTGTCCAGATGTTTAAGAAGGGACTGGCGTATGAGAAGGAGATGCCGATTAACTGGTGTCCGTCCTGTAAGACCGGCCTTGCAAATGAAGAGGTTGTGGACGGCAAGTGCGAGCGCTGCCACAGTGAGGTGACAAAGAAAAACCTCCGTCAGTGGATGTTAAAGATTACCGCTTATGCAGACAGGCTGTTAGAGGATTTGGATAAGCTCGACTGGCCGGAAAAGGTAAAGAAAATGCAGTCAGACTGGATTGGGCGTTCCTACGGCGCAGAGGTGGATTTTCAGGTAGACGGCACGGATGAGAAGATTACTGTATATACCACGAGGCCGGATACGCTGTATGGCGCTACCTTTATGGTGCTCGCGCCGGAGCACGCATTGGCGAAGACGCTGGCTACAGAGGCGACAAGGAGTGCAGTGGATAAATATATCTATGATGCCTCTATGAAGTCGAATGTGGACCGTATGCAGGATAAGGAAAAGACAGGTGTGTTTACAGGCAGCTATGCGGTGAATCCGTTAAATGGAGCAAAGGTGCCAATCTGGTTATCTGACTATGTTCTGGCAGATTACGGTACGGGGGCGATTATGTGCGTGCCTGCCCATGATGACAGGGATTTTGCTTTTGCAAAAAAATTTGATTTGCCTATTATCCAGGTAATCGCCAAGGATGGCATCGAAATAGAAAATATGACAGAGGCCTATACAGAGGCTGCGGGAACCATGATTAATTCCGGCGAGTGGAACGGTATGGAATCGGCGTCGTTAAAGAAAGAAGCGCCGGCATGGATAGAGGAGAAGGGGTTTGGTCGGAAAACCATCAACTACAAGCTTCGTGACTGGGTATTTTCCCGCCAGCGTTACTGGGGAGAGCCGATTCCGATTGTGCACTGCCCGGACTGCGGCGCTGTGCCGGTGCCGGAGGAGCAGCTTCCGTTAGAGCTTCCAGAGGTGGAGCGTTATCAGCCGACAGGCACGGGAGAGTCGCCGTTAGCTGATATTACGGACTGGGTAAATACCACCTGTCCGTGTTGTGGCAAGCCCGCAAAGAGAGAGACCAATACGATGCCGCAGTGGGCCGGCTCTTCATGGTATTTTCTTCGGTATGTGGACAGCAAAAATGATAAGGAGCTGGTAAACCGGGAGAAGGCAGATAAGTATCTTCCGGTGGATATGTATATCGGCGGTGTGGAGCATGCCGTTTTACATCTGCTGTATGCCCGTTTTTACACCAAGTTCTTAAATGATATCGGTGTGGTAGATTTTGACGAGCCATTTACAAAGCTCTTTAACCAGGGCATGGTATGCGGAAGGGACAAAGAGACAGGGGAAGCGACCAAGATGAGCAAGTCCCTGGGAAATATTGTGTCGCCGGATGATATTGTCAGAGATTACGGCTGTGATTCCCTGCGGATGTATGAGCTGTTTATCGGGCCGCCGGAGCTGGACTCTGTCTGGGATGACAGGGGGATTGACGGTATCTACCGGTTTATTAACCGTTTCTATACGATGGTGATGGCAAATAAGGATAAAAATGCATCAGAGACGAAAGAGCTTTTAAAGCTCCGCCACCGCATGGTAAGGGATATCACTACCAGATTAGAGCAGTTCAGCTTAAATACCGTTATATCGGGCTTTATGGAGTACAATAACAAGTTTGTGGAGCTGACGAAGAAGGACGGCGTGGATATGGAGACGCTGCGGACGGCGGTTCTGATGATAGCGCCTTTTGCGCCTCATATTGGCGAGGAATTATGGAGAGAGCTTGGCGGAACGGATTCCGTATTCCATGCAGCATGGCCTGTCTATGACGAAGCCCTGATGCAGGATGATGAGATAGAAATTGCCGTACAGATTAATGGCAAGACCAGAGCCACCATCATGGTCGGAAGAGATGAGGAAAAGGAATCTGCCATAGCAAAGGCAAAGGAAGTGGTGGCAGATAAGCTCACCGGCAGCATTGTTAAAGAAATTTATGTGCCGGGCCGCATTATCAATATCGTGCAGAAATAATATGATGCAAGGGTCAAAAGCAGATAGCAATGCGTGTTTACACGTAATTTGCTATCTGCTGATTTGATTCGCCAAACACCAACATGAAGCAGATTTGCCTGCAATATTTACATATTCATCTCCATAAGCTGCCTGAGCATCTCAAACTTTTTGCGTTCCTCAGGACTCATGGATTCCATCAGGGCAGACATCAGGAGAGAGGACTCTTTGCTGGTAAAGTTCATACCCCGCTTATTGAGCTCGGAATTCGCTTTCATGAAGGCGGGCAGAAGCTCCTCGGGGGATTTTCCTGCGCCCTCCGTAATCAGTGCTTTCAGCAGTGCCTGTTTTATCGGTGG
>CAMWOF010000018.1 GCA_947175805.1 uncultured Clostridiaceae bacterium | reverse complement strand
CTCCATACACGGACAGGGAACCATAATATTTTAAGGATTTGTTCATGACAATCTGCACTACCATCATAGAAAGCTGGTTCGTGCAGGGTGCGGCACCTAAGGCTGCCACCCGGAGCATACAGTCTTTCCGCGGCTTTAAATGGTCTTTTTTGAGTTTTCCTGTTTTAAAATGCAGCAGATAGCAGATTACCATCGTACCGGATATGATTTGCCCGATAATGGTTGCCACAGCGGCACCCGCCATACCGAACTGCAAGTATTTCACAAAAATTGCATCCAGTATCGTATTGATAACTGCGCCGGTAAGATTACAGAACATGGAAAACCTCGGACTTCCGTCCGCCCGGATTAAATGCCCGCCCCCGGTGGTAAGGATTAAAAAGGGAAAGCCGAAAGCAGTTATCCTTGTATATGCCTTTGCATACTCTAATACGTCTAACGGAGAGCCAAAAAACAAAAGCATTTTTTCCAGAAACAGCTCGCTGACCAGACACAGGATAATTCCCATGGTCAGCATGAGAATAATACCGTTCCCTATGTAATAAAGCGCCTTCTCCTTATCTCCCTTTCCCATTGCAAGGTTAAAGGAGGAAGCGCCGCCAATCCCGCACAGCAAGGCAATGGCAGTACAGGAAATAGACAGAGGAAATGCGATATTGGTAGCCGCATTTCCCAGACTCCCTACATACTGTCCGATAAAATACTGATCCACAATATTATACAGGGAACTGACCAGCATCGCCACAATGCTCGGCACAGTAAATGACACTAATAATTCTCCGACGGGCTTTTCGCCCAGCATATTTCTCTCGCTCATAAACAACCCCTATGTATTGGGAATCGTTAGATTCCCACATGATATTCTTTCTTAATTTTATATCGTTATCTTTATATACAGATTATAATTATTCTGTCTGACAGCAAACCGTGCCTGCCCAGACTAGAGAAAGCTTCTTAACTCTTTTTCTAAATGCTCCTCCTCTGTCAACACCCTGGTCACCAGATTCTTTACCTTGTCGCTGGCAGCCTTGTACTGATTCAGATATTTATATAATGACTTAATCCCCATATCACATCCATCCGTAATCAAATCTGCCACCGTGGTATTCACATTTTCTTTCATCAGCTTTACATTCGTCTTCACCTTGGACATAACCTGCGCCATCATGGCAGGCTCCTTGCCGTCATCATGGTACTGTGTAAGAAGCTCATGGGTTTCATCCCCCAATTTGCAGTGAGCCTCCTTGCTGTTCTTCAGAATCTTTTTCAATTTTTCATCCGTTACCTCATCGATAACATCCTCTAAAGAGGAAATACCCATCTTAATGCCTGCATTACATTCTCTAAGCAGCTTAATTGTATCGTCTTCCATACCATTTCCTTTCTGATGCCTGCCGATGATACCCGGCAGGATGCATCTGTCCTTTTATAATTATCTTCAACAGTATGCCTCAAATTGGAAATAATATGTATCCAAATCTTATCTTCGCCTCCGCCGCCTGCGCCTCGGCAGCGTTGCAACGGTAATTGTCCGCGCACTTTTCTTTGTCTGCGCCCTGTATTCCTCCATCATGGTATCCCACAAGGTATAATCCCGTTCAAACAGTTCATCGCACATCTGCCGTTTCAGCACGCTGCTGTCCACCCGCTCCATGAGCTTATCCTGTACAAACTGCTTGCTCTTTTCCCTGTACCGCGGCAGCCCGTTAAGCGCAAGCATATGCGCAAGCTCAGGACGCCACATCCATGCCAACTGGTTTTCCAGTTTGCATTTAGAATTTTCGCCTGCCTCCCGAAGCTCCGAAACCTCTATGCTGCCTTCTGTCTCCGAAACGCACAAAATCCCCCAGCATTTCGCAACATGCTCTGAAACATGCCTGCTGTGGGACTTTCCAATCACTATGTAAATGTAATCACAGAATTTGTTGTAGTCCGTCGCCTGCCGTTTCAGTCGCTCATAAGTATCCGCATCACTCTTAATCTCCAGTCCGATAAGCCGGTCTTCCAGCACCATAATAATATCGGCTCTGGAGCGTCCCATCCGCTTCTCTTCAAATATGCGGCATTTTCCGAACCGCTCCTCCAAATAATCGAACAGCGGCTCCCTGATATCCCTGTCGTACATTTTATCACCTTCCATAGCTTACGAGCAAACTTGATGAGGACATGGAGCTGACTGCTGCATGTCCTCATTATTATTCCGGCAGTGTTATCTCCGGCATCATGTCGTTTACCATCTGTGTCATGCAGTGTTCCATGACACTTAATTCCTCCTCAGACAAATGCTCCCGCATCCTGCCCACCACCTCATGCACATAGTTCTGACTGAGATTATAATATTTATAGTATTCGTCTGTTACCTGTAAATGATACTCTCTTTTGTCATCCAAGGATTGAATCTTTTCAATATAACCCTTCTGCAAAAGACTGCTTACCTTATATGCTGCATTGGGAGGCGTCACATTGATAAAATTTGCAAATTCATTTACGGTGGGACTGCCAAGCTCATGAATCACCTCCACGCAAAAGGTCTCAATCGGCGTCAGCGCCGTCTCCTGTGCCTGTATTTGCTCAAACATTTTCTGATAAAAATGCAGCTTGAACTTTGAATACACTGCATCAAAAATATCTTCTAACATTACTATCAACTCTCCTGCATTACCAAGCAGGTCACTGCGAAGCTCATCTATACATTTCATTTTATTATGCAATATTTCAAAACATATATTTAAGCTTTGCAATTGCCTACTGTATTACAAAGGACAGCTCCGCAGTGACCGCAACCTTACCGTCCACCTTCGCCACTGCCTTGCCAAAGCCCACAGGACCTTTCATCGCTGTCATTTCGCACTCCATTTCCAGCACATCTCCCGGCACCACCTGTTTCTTAAAGCGCGCATTTTTAATACCGCCAAAAAATACAAGCTTGCCTTTATTCTCCGGCAGGCTTAAGACTGCCACGGCACCCACCTGCGCCAATGCCTCAATCATCAGCACGCCCGGCATGACCGGCTGCCCCGGAAAATGCCCCAAAAACTGCATTTCATTGGCAGATACGCATTTGATTCCCTTTGCCCATTTTCCCGGCTCCCCGTCCACAATACGGTCTACCAGCAAAAAGGGATATCTGTGCGGAAGAATCTTCTGAATTTCTACAGAATCTAACTGCATCATAATCTATACTCCTTATCGCCTTAGGACGCTGTCCTCATAGGTTTTCTTTATATTTTTCTTACGCTTCGTATTTCTTGAATACAATACTTGCATTATGCCCGCCGAAGCCTAAGGAATTGGATAATGCCACCTTGATATCCTTTTCCCTGCCTTTATTCGGAACAATGTCTAAATCACATTCCTCATCCGGCACCTGATAGTTAATCGTTGCCGGAACAAAGCCGTCCTTTAATGCCATAGCAGTAAAGATTGCTTCCACTGCACCGGTGCCGCCTAACATATGTCCGGTCATGGATTTTGTAGAACTTACCATGAGCTTGTCAGCATGCTCGCCAAACAGCATGCGAATCGCCCGGGTCTCCCCGGCGTCATTTAAGTGGGTGGAGGTTCCGTGTGCGTTGATGTATTCTATATCCGTCAGTGATATACCTGCATCCTTCACCGCATTTTCCATACATTTTGCCGGTCCGCTGCCGTCTGGAGAAGGCGCTGTAATATGATATGCATCACAGCTTACGCCATACCCGATAACCTCTGCATAAATTTGTGCTCCTCTCGCCTTTGCGTGCTCATATTCCTCCAGCACAAGAATACCAGCGCCTTCACCTAATACAAAACCGTCCCGCTCCTTATCAAACGGAATAGACGCCCTGTTTGCATCCGTTGCCAGAGAGAGTGCCTTCATGGATGCAAAACCGCCAATACCAAACGGCGTTACTGTGCTTTCGGAACCGCCGCAGAGCATAACCTCACTGTAACCATCCCGAATATAATGAAATGCATCTCCCACCGCATTTGTGCCGCCGGCGCAGGCAGTCACTACACAGCTGCACATGCCCTTGAATCCATGGGCAATGGCAATCTGCCCTGCCGCCATATTTACGATGGACATCGGCACAAAGAGCGGAGAAACCTTCTCAAATCCTCTCTCCGATCCCCTTGTATGCTCATCTGCCAGTGTTCCCAAGCCACCAATGCCGCTGGATACCAGCACACCACAGCGATCAGCATCCTCCTTTTCCATATCCAGACCAGACATCTTTACGGCTTCATTTGCAGCCGCCACGGCAAGCTGTGTAAAGCGGTCCATACGCCTTGCCTCCCTCTTGTCGATATATTCCTCCGGCTTAAAATTCTTGACTTCTCCTGCTACCTTCACCTTAAAATCTGTGGTATCGAAGGCTGTGATATTGTCAATACCGCACACACCTGCCTTACAATTTTTCCAGGCTTCCTCCACACTGTTCCCAATCGGGTTCAGAGTTCCCATACCAGTTATTACCACTCTTCTTTTCATGGTGTTCTCCTTTCTATTCCGGTTCTTACATCCCCATGCCGCCGTCTACCATCAACACATTTCCGGTTACATATGATGCCCTGTCCGATGCCAGGAAGCACACGGCATCCGCCACTTCCTTTGCACTGCCGAATCTTGCCATGGGAATCGTCTGCTCACTCTGTTTTTTTACTGCCTCAGGAAGCGCATCTGTCATATCCGTCTCAATGAAGCCCGGTGCAACGGCATTTACGGTGATACCCCGCTTGCCCAGTTCCTTCGCCGCAGATTTCGTAAGACCGATGATGCCCGCCTTGCTGGCCGCATAATTTGCCTGTCCCGCATTTCCATGGACACCCACAACGCTGCTGATATTAATAATTCTGCCTGCCCGCTTCTTAAGCATCAACTTAGAAGCCAGCTTCATCGTATAAAATGTCCCCTTCAAATTCGTGTCCAGCACCGTGTCAAATTCTTCTTCTGACATTTTCATCATCAGGTTATCCCTGGTCACCCCGGCATTATTTACCAGAATGTCTAAGCTGCCGTAGGTTTCTGTCACAAAATCAAACAGCTTCTGTACATCCGCTTCTGACTTTACATCCGCCTGAACTGCATCCGCCTGAACGCCCTGCTGTTTACACTGCGCAACAGTTTCCTCTACTGCCGCCGCATTTCCCGCATAACAGGTTACAATATTTGCTCCTGCTTCTGCCAGCGCCACACAGATGGCTCTGCCAATGCCTCGGCTGCCGCCTGTGACCAGCGCTGTTTTTCCCTTTAAATTATCCATATTTTCTCCTCATACCATGATATCTTTCATATTTCCGCACGCTTGTTATGCCTGTCCGCAGGCTTCCACAACCGCCTTAAAATCCTCCACCGTGTCGATGGAATAGCAGGTCATTTCCGCATCAATACGTTTTACAAACTTACTTAATGCCTTGCCCGGTCCAACCTCAATCAGCGTGTCAATCCCCTGCTCCTTCATATAGAGCACGGAGTCTTCAAAATAGACGCTGTTTTGTACCTGCCGCTCTAACATGCCCGCAATGGTCTGTCCCTCCTCCAACGGTTTTGCTGTAGCGTTGAAAATTACCGGAAATGCCATCTCTCCGAAATGTTCCTTTTGAAACCGCTCTGCCAGCGCATCCCCTGCCGGCTTCATCAATGAGGTGTGGAACGGCCCGCTCACCTTTACCGGAAGCACTCGCTTTACGCCGCCTTCTTTTAAAATCTCACTGGCGAGGTCTACTGCCTTCTCGTCACCGGAAATCACAATCTGTCCCGGACAGTTATAATTTACCGCTTCCACTACATTGTATGTATCCTCTAAAAGACGGGCATGCGCCTGCTCGCAGGCCTCACGAATCTGCTCTCTCGGTGCATTTAAGACTGCTGCCATCTTCGGCACACGTCCCTTCGCCGCTTCCTCCATAACCTGTCCTCTGTATGCCACAATCGGCACAACCTGTTCCGGGGTAAATACGCCTGCTGCACAGAGAGCGGAGTACTCGCCAAGACTTAATCCACATGCCATTTCCGGTACAATACCATGCTCCGCCAAAAGCTTTGTCACACCTACTGCAAACGCTACCATACAAGGCTGGGTGTAACGAGTCTGATTCAACTGCTCCTCCGGTCCTTCAAAACAACATTTTTTTACGTCAAAATCCAGGCTGACCCCATCCAGCGTATTTTTAAATGTCTCATAGCTGTCATAGAAATCCTTTCCCATGCCAACTCTCTGGCTGCCCTGTCCTGCATAAATAAATCCAATTTTCATCATATTGCTCCTTCTGTTTACTGTGCTGCCCCTGCATCAATGAAGCAGCAGTTTCCGATATCTTTGCAGTCTGCCAATTACGATTTTGCCAGGCCTGAAATACACGTCTGGTAACTGCTGTACAGCTCTTCCAAAATCTGGGCAATCGGTCTGATTTCTTTTAACTGTCCGCATACCTGTCCTGACATGACAGAACCCATATCCATATCTCCATCCACAACAGCCCGTCTTAAGCCGCCCAGCGTAAACTGCTCCAGTTCTTCCTTAGAAGCGCCCTTCTGCTCCATTTTCAGGTACTCCCTGCCCATCTTATTTTTCAGGATACGCACAGGTGCACCAAGGCTTCTACCTGTCACAATGGTACTGTTGTCTCTCGATTTAATGAGCGCTTTTTTATAGTTTTCATGGACAGGGCACTCCTCACTGACTAACAGGCAGGTTCCAATCTGTACGCCAATAGCGCCTAAAGCGAATGCCGCCGCCATCTGTCTGCCGTCTGCGATGCCTCCTGCCGCAATTACCGGAAGTTCTACTGCGTCCACTACCTGAGGCACCAGCGCCATCGTTGTCATCTCGCCCACATGGCCGCCACTCTCACCGCCCTCGGCAATCACTGCATCTGCGCCCTCCTTTTCCAGTTTTCTGGCCAATGCTACACTGGCAACCACCGGAATCAGCTTTGCACCGCTGGCCTTCCACATCTCCATATATCTGCCCGGACTGCCCGCACCGGTGGTAATCACCGGAACCTTCTCCTCCGCTACCATCTTTGCGATGTTTTCCACATCTGGATTCATCAGCATTAAATTGACACCAAAGGGCTTGTCCGTCAACTGCTTACATTCCTGAATCTCTTTTCGGAGAGCCTCGGCAGGCATACCACCGGAGGCAATGATTCCCAGCGCTCCCGCATTGGAGACTGCCGCCGCAAATTTACCGGTGGCAATGTTTGCCATGCCCCCCTGCATAATCGGGTATTTAATTCCTAAAAACTCATCTAATCTCATGTTTCCTCCTGATTTATTAGGTTTTTACTATATTATGAACTCCGTTCATAGTGGATTTTCCTCTACCATTGCAAGAGCGCCGCTCCCCATGTAAAGCCCGCACCAAAGCCGACACATATAGCCTTCTTGCCCGGCGTGAACATTCCCTTGTCGTCCATTTCTGAAAGCACAATGGGAATACTGGCAGCGGATGTATTTCCGTATTCCTGCAAATTCATATAGAATTTGTCAAGAGGCTGCTTCATTTTCTTGGCAACATACTCAATAATACGCCTATTTGCCTGATGGCAGACAAAATAATCAATATCCTCCGCCGTCAGCCCTGTATGCTCCAGCACATCATTTATGCATTTCGGAATGATAGACACTGCAAACTTAAATACCGCCTGCCCATCCATCTGCACATAAGGATTCTCAGAATCCTCCTGACCACAGATTAGTATTTTATCATCTCCGTCCGCACCCATCATGCCATAGAACGGATATCCTTCCTCCAGCTTTACGACTGCCGCACCTGCACCGTCTCCGAAGAGAATACAGGTTCCCCTGTCCTCCATATTCAACCTGTGGGAAATAATTTCACTGCCCACCACAAGCGCATACTGACCGCCGCTCTGTGTAAGAAGGGCATGCGCTATCTGCAGACCGTACAGAAAACCAGAGCATGCAGCATTGATGTCAAAGCAGGGAATATCCCTGTTTAGTCCCAGACGCTGCTGTAACAAACAAGCCTGTGACGGCACCTGCATATCCGGTGAAAACGTAGCAACAATACAAAGTGATATATCCTCCTTTTGTATCCCCGCATGCAAAAGTGCATCGGCAGAGGCGGCATACGCCATATCAAGATTCGTCTCCTCTTCGGCAAAATGTCTTCTCTCAATACCGGTGCGCTCCCGAATCCACTCATCACTGGTATCCACCAGCTTACTCAAATCGTCATTCGTCACCACCTTCTTTGGTGCGGCGTGACCAGTGCCGATAATACGCAATCCCATTTCCTTTTCCATATGTTTTGAACTCCTTTAATCCCTCTCGGATGCTCTGTTCCCCAGCACACCTCTTCCCTGGCATCAACTGATATTTCTGAACTTCTCATAGCGGTGCTCCGCCAGCTCCGCCGGCTTCATACGCTTATACTCCGCCAGCTTTTTTACCAGAAAGCGGTCTAAATTTTGAAAAACCGTCTCCGGATCTAAATGTGCACCGCCCTCCGGCTCTTTAATAATCTCATCCACAACGCCAAGCTCCAGCAAATCCGCTGCCGTCAGCTTCATAATGCCTGCCGCCTCATTTTTTCTTGACGCGTCCTTCCACAAAATGGAAGCAAAGCCCTCCGGGGAAAGCACTGCATAAAATGAATTCTCCAGCATGGCAACTGTATTGGCAACGCCGATAGCCAGCGCACCACCGGAATTGCCTTCACCGGTAATCACTGCAATCACAGGCACCTTTAAGCTGCTCATCATGGCAAGATTTTTGGCAATGGCGCTCGCCTGCCCATTCGCCTCCGCCTCTATGCCCGGATAGGCACCCGGTGTATCAATCAGTGTGATAATCGGACGGTTAAATTTCTCTGCCTGCTTCATTAAACGGTATGCCTTTCGATATCCCTGCGGCTCTGCCATTCCAAAATTATATTTTACATTTTCGTTTAAATCATTTCCCTTATGATGACCAATAATAGTGACAGGCATGTCGTGGAACAGCCCAATGCCGCCCATGATGCTCTCGTCCTCACCACCGAGAAAATCTCCCTTCTGCTCAAAGAAATCCGTTAACAGATAATCAATATAATCTGTCACCTTCGGACGCTTTTGATTTCTTGCGATATTTATAATCTCTTCTGCTTTCATAAGATAAATACCCCCTGCTAAATGTCGGATACTCTGTATTTCATATTACACTTTACACTATCCTACATGCCGTGCAGCTTTAATAGCTGGCTGATAACATTTCTCATCTCTTTTCTCTCCACAATCCGGTCAATGAAGCCGTGCTCTAATAAGTATTCCGAGCGCTGGAAGCCCTCCGGAAGCTTTTGCCGGATTGTCTGTTCAATCACACGGGGACCGGCAAAACCAATCAACGCTTTTGGCTCAGCCAACATAATATCGCCCAAAAATGCAAAGCTGGCGCTGACGCCGCCGGTAGTCGGATGGGTCAGATAACTGATATAAAGCCCACCCTTCTGATTAAACCGCTCAATGGCCGCCGAAGTCTTTGCCATCTGCATAAGCGACATAATCCCCTCCTGCATTCTCGCGCCACCACTGGCAGAAAAAATAAGCAGAGGGAGCTTTAGCTTCTCCGCACACTCCACGGCATAGGCAATACGCTCCCCTACTGCCACGCCCATGCTGCCCATAAGAAACCTTGAGGTCAAAACGGCGACTACCAGCTCATGTCCATCCACCTCGGCAACGCCTGCAATCAACGCTTCGTCCAGACCGGTCTTTCCTCTCTGCGCCTGCAGCTTGTCCTCATACTCTGGAAAATCCAGCGGATTCTCCGATACCTCCGGGTACTTAAACTGACGGAAGGTTCCTTTATCCACCAGCAGCTTCAGTCTGCGCTTTGCAGAAATATTAAAATGATAACCACAATTTGGGCATACGTAGAAATTGGACTTAATCTCAGACGTTAAAAAGGACTTCTTACACGAATCACATTCCTTGTAAGCGTCCTCCTCCACTTTTGCTGGTGCAGGGCTTTCCAGAACATCTTCCGATGTGAACTCTGCTGTAACCGCCTCACCGGAATCCGCTCTGTCAGCCTGCAAACCGCCCTTATGTCCAATGCCCAGGTATTCCATCCATGACTTTTTAATTTTATTAACCTGACTCATTTTCTTCCTCTAAAGATTACTCTTTGTGACTCTCAACATATGCAACAATATCTGCTACCGTCTTGACATTCGCCATCTCCTCGTCCGGAATACTAACGCCAAGCTTCTCCTCCAATGCAAGATTCAACTCTACCGCATCCAGGGAATCTGCTCCCAAATCATCGAACAAATTCGCTTCCATTGTAACACTTGCCTCATCACAGCTTAAAGCGTCCACAATAATTTCCTTAATTTTCTCAAACATAGCCTTGCCTCCTAATTTTTATAAATTTATGTATCCAGGATTGTTCCCTGAACACCTTAAAATTAGTTAAAATTTCTTAACTAATTCCGCTACACTAAATATAGCACTTGACCTGGTATGTGTCAAATAATTTTCATGTTATTTTCCATATTTTTCATCACACTACCCTCTGTTTTTCCCTCAGCCGCTTCATCACATACAAATATGCGGGAATGAGAAACAAATCTGCAAACAGCCACGCAAGCGGGCTTGCCAGCGCCACAAAGATATAACCGAAAGCCGGCACCAAAAAGAAACCTGCTAAGCCCCTCGCTGCCATTTCACATATACCTGCTATCACAGCCAGCCCCGAATAGCCCAGCCCCTGAATCATAAACCGCACGATATTTACCAGCGCAAGTAAGAAATAAAATGCAGAATTTCCCAAAAGGTATATATAAATATATTTTATTAAATCCGTTTCCCCCGGCTTTACAAATAAAAGCGCGAGATAACGCCCTGTCAGCGCCAGAAATATAAAGGTGACAGCACTGTAGCTGATACCAAGCTTAATACAGTCCTTCAGCCCTCTGTCCACCCGGTCCAGTCTGCCCGCGCCCACATTTTGTCCTCCATAAGTCGCCATAGTAGAACCCATAGCGTCATAAGGGCAGCAGACAAACATCCCAATTTTGATTCCCGCTGTTGTTGCCGCCACATAAAATTCACCCAGCCCGTTTACGGCAGTCTGCAAAATCACACTTCCGATGGCGGTAACGGAATACTGAAGCCCCATAGGCACTCCCATGCAGGTAAGCCTCCATGCATACCCGAACCGAAACCGCCAATCCTCTCCCGTAAAGCCGAGATATTTATATTTTTGGATAAAATAGACCAAGCAGATAACCCCTGCTATTCCCTGGGCGCTGACCGTGGCAACCGCTGCCCCCGCTACTCCCATCGGACGCACTAAAACGATATCCAGCACAATGTTCAGCAGCGACGAAAAAATCAAAAACAACAGCGGTGTTACACTGTCTCCGAGAGAACGCAGCACACCGGATACCATATTATACAATATAATGGCAGGAATCCCCATAAATACGATAAAAATGTATATGTATGCCTCCTCAAAAATAGTATTCGGCGTATCCATCCAGTATAATATTCTGCGGGTGAGCAACCCAACCAATACAGTGATTATCGCCGAAAACAGAATAGACATCCAGACAGTATTGGTAATATACCTTTTTAAATCTTCGTTTTTCTTCGCCCCGAAGGACTGGGCAACAGGAATAGCAAAGCCGTTGCAGATACCCATACAAAAACCCACTATCATAAAGTTAATGCTGCCGGTAGAACCCACTGCCGCCAGGGAATTCACGCCCAGAATCTGCCCTACAATGACAGAATCCACCATATTGTATAGCTGCTGAAACAGCATGCCGAACAGCAATGGCAGTCCGAAGCCCAGAATCTGCTTCATCGGCTCGCCTTCTGTCATATCCCTGGTCTGATTGTTTTTTATGATTCCCTGCATATGTTTACTCCTCTCTTCTTTATTTAGAGGTTATTCCTTTTTTACCGGACAGGCTATCATTTTTTTGTCGATTATTATAACAATCCTGTGTTTCTTTTCCAATCAACGTCGCAAAATATCCAGCGTGTGGGAGCTGGCGCCTAAAAGCTCCGGTCTTTCACACACTGACATCTGATATGCAAGGAACAACTGAAAGGTATCCTCATCCATGGAATTTAACACCGGACGCATATAATCTGCCGCGCCATCCGGTGCCACTATCTGCACTCTGGTAAGACCTGCCCGGGCATTTAAGGCGTCTATATCCTCCAGCCGCACATAATCATACAGGTGTTGCTCGCCGCTAGCCACATGAAAGCTACTGTCAACCGTCTTGTTTTCCAGGCACTCCTTAATATGATTTTCCTTAAACCCATAGGTTAAAATACTGTAATCATTCATACAGTATGCCGCCAGAATATAACCACCCTTCTTCGTCACCCGTTTTGCCTCTGACAGCGCCGTCACCTTATCCTCTCCAAACAAGTGATACAACGGGCCAAACACCAGGGTCATGTCAAAGCTTTCATCTGCAAACCGCTTCAGTTTTAATGCATTTCCCTGATATGCCTTTACACTGCTTCCCTTCTTTTTCAGAATTCCCAGGTTATATTTTACCAGCTCCACCGCAGTCACATCATAACCCTCCTCTGCCAATGCCACAGAATACCTGCCGGTGCCTGCCCCCACATCCAGAATGCAAATATCACCCACCGCTTTTTTCTGCTCCTCAGAGATTTTACAAAGATATTTATGGATATATTTCATGGACACGGCAAATTCTACCTGTCCGTGCCTGCTCAAAAGCCTTTTATCCTCATTAAATTTGTTATAGTATTTTTCCAGCTCTGTCATAACGATTTTCCCTCTCGCTTATATATTGGATGCTCCTGCTCACATATCTGTTATTGTACCACCTTCGGTTTCAATTGCATACTGGTGTTTTTTTTGAAAGTGTCTTCTCAAAAACGGTCAGCGGCGGCATAATATAATTGACCGATTCGGTCAGGAAGGAGAAGACCAAAGTGAATGACACTTTTTTTGAGCTGTCCGACAATAAACGCAGTACTATCATCAACGCAGGATTTCGTGTGTTCTCCCAATACGACTACAGGAAAAGCCCAATGAGCGAAATCGCTGCCGAAGCGGGAATCAGCAAGTCGCTGCTGTTTTACTACTTCAAAAATAAAAAAGAGCTTTATCTGTTTCTTTGCAAATACAGCGTGGAGGTCACTCAGCAGGAGATAATCAAGCAAAAGTGCTACGAAAAGGATGATTTTTTTGAGGTCTTTTTGAGCGGTTTGAAAGTTAAAGTACAGCTGATGAAGCAGTATCCCGATCTGTCATTGTTTCAGCTGAAAGCCTATTATGAGAAAGACAAGGAACTTCGTCCGGAAATCAACAAGCTCATCGGGGAGTATTCGGGTTATGAAACTCAGGCAAAGATGCTTGGTCTCAACAAGGAAAAATTTGTTGAGGGACTTGATCTCGAAATGATGTACAGGGATATGTATTTCGCTTCGGAGGGCTATTTGTGGGAAAAACTCCAGAGCGACGAGATAGATCCCGATCAGATGGAGAAGGACTACATCAGAATGATAGAATTCTGGCGGAAGCTCTACTCACGGAAAACGGAATAATATAAGGAGCTAAATATGTTTAATGCGGAAAATAAGACATTAAGACTGCCATCGGGTGCTGAGATGTATTATGCAAAATTCGGCAGAGGAAATAAGGTTTTGATCATGATTCCAGGGCTTAATATCGTAGACATGACCGGAACAGCAAATAATCTTGCATATTTTTACAGGAGATTTGCAAAGAAATTTACCGTGTATATTTTTGACCGTCGTTCGGGACGTGACAAGGGTGCCACTATACAGTCAATGGCAGATGATCTTGCGGCAGCGCTGCAAAGCCTTGAGATAAGCGAAGCATATGTTTTAGGTGTATCGCAAGGCGGAATGATCGCTCAGTATCTGGCATCAGATCATCCCGGACTTGTAAAAATGCTTGTGCTTGGTGTGACGGCTGCAAGAACCAACCCTGTCATGACCGAAGCTCTTGACGAATGGATTGAAATGGCGGAAAAGGGAGATCTTAAAGGCGTACTGACAAAAAGCTATGACAGAATGTACACCGAAGCGCAAATGAAAAAATACAAAATCCTCATTCCCGTGATGATGCGATTTACAAAATTTACAAGCACAGAACGGTTTGCCGATCACGCAAGAGCAATCTATTCGCTAAATAGTTACGACAATCTGAAAAAGATTAAAATCCCCACGCTGGTACTCGGCGCGGAGCATGACAAGATAACGACTCCCGAGGGTGCGAAGGAACTGGCAGATAAGATCGGCTGCGAGTGTTATATCTTTCCTAACGAGGGACATGCGGCTTATCTCTGTGATGGCTTCAATAAAAAGGTATATGACTTTTTTTCGGCAGATAACGACATTTATTTCTTTGTCTGAATCTTCTTCACCTTCGACCACTTTCCGTACACCTTTGACCCGGTAGAATCCTTTTTAAAGGCACGGATACGCACGTAATAAGTGGTTCCCTTTTTCAGCTTCTTTATCGTCCTGGTAAACACCTTGTTATTGCTGTAGGTCTTGGTAACCGTCTTTTTCTTTTCAAAGCGCCTGGAGGTGGATACCTGCATCTGGTAGCCCTTTACCCCCTTCTGCTTTTTGTATTTCACCATAACCGCCTTATCCTTCCCGAACAGCCGGTTTATGGAAGCCCTGCCTACCTTTATCTTTTCCCAGTGGGCATAGAGCGTCATATCGCCGGTCATTTTATACCCTTCCTTTATTTGTTTGCCGCCCTTCGGCTTTGTGTACCAGCCTGAAAATTTATAACCTTTTCTGCGGGCAT
>CAMWOF010000017.1 GCA_947175805.1 uncultured Clostridiaceae bacterium | reverse complement strand
TTATAATGAAAAGCGTGAGGAGCTGGGGTATCATATTGAATATAATGAAAATTATCCGCCAATTGAAACAAGCGAAGAATTATTAGAACATATCACTTTGGTGGGGATAAAGGTTCCATATGCTAATATTTATGGTGAAAGAAGCATAGGGATAAGTTTTAATTGTAGTTGGGATTCGGAGAATGGATTGGGTTTACGTCTAAATAATGAGCAGGTAATAGAAGTAGGTTATCAAGATATAGCTGTCTAGAAATAGATATAACTGTTATTATAGAGTAAGCGTTCTAGAAAAAGAAGAGGCTTTAGATAGGAAAATAGCAATTATCGAAAATTTTCTCTTATCATTCCTTTTCCCTACATGGACCAAATTATAAAAAATTCGCCGGATGCAACAATGAAAATACGTCATAACAAAAAGGATTATGTGGTAAGTAGAAAAATAGAAGAGGTGATGAAGATGAAAATACAGAAAGAAGATATGACACATGTATGTGATGAAACGAAATTAGTTTTTGTTAAACAAGAGGGGGACTTAATAACATATAGGTGTCCGGAATGCAATAATGAAATTTATAGTATGGTCTGCATCCCAATTGAGCAGTTGATTAGACAGATATCCGAGGATTGAAGCGTTGTATTTATTTTAACAATTGGAAAAAAGGATGGAATAAATGTTATTTAATGAATTAAAATAAATAATCATTAAAAATAATTTGATAGAAAAGAGTAAGGAAGATTTTTGGAATGCATTTCATAATTATTGTAGGGAAGATCCGGATGAGGCCGGTGAAATATTCAACAATTGTGATATGGAAAGGATAAATATATTTGTAAACAACGTATCTTTTGAGGCACATAACTGGCCGGATGATGATCGTTGCTTCATAGTAATTGATATTATGATAGAGTACAATGATAAGGCTGTTGGATATTATGATGTGCTTTACACACTTGATGGTAATGTGGATGATGACTTTTTTGTTATATACTAATGCCTGCTGTGCATGGCAAAGCAAATGTTAGTAAAAAATATAGCCAATAATATGCTGAAGAAGGAGGTACATAGAATGCGTGCAGATATTGATAGAATTAAACAGAAACTGGATAGTAAAAATATTCAGCGAAATAAGGTTATAAACATTGAGGATATAAAGGATTTTGAAAGAGATAATAAAATTACTCTGCCAGAAGAAATAGTCACTTTTTATACGAATATTTGTGATGGATGTAAAATGATAGATGGCTTTGATTTGCTAAGCTTTAAAGAATGGAAGGTTAATGCAAAAGAGTTACAAAAAGAATTTGAGTTTGAAAAGTATTGGATATGGGAAGATGATTATGATGAGGAGAGAGTTAGAAAAACAGTATTTGGAAATATAGAATTAATTAATATTGGCGATGCACAATCTTGGAATATAGTTGTCACAGGAAAACAAAGAGGGAAAATGTGGTTTTTTACAGATGTTGGAATACAGCCTTGTGCACCTGAAATGAGTTTTTTACAATGGTTTGAATATTGGCTGGATGGGAAGGATGATTATTTTTCGGATTTTAAGCTATGAATGCATGAAACTTTGAAATTTATATCAAAAAGGATTAAAAGAATCACATAGGGGGCTGGAAATATGAATTTAGAAATTGATACATATTTAGTGGAACTTATTAAGAAAGCAGCAAAACAGGCAATAGTTAAATTATTTGATGAACATAAGGAGAATTTTTATTATTGTTCTTTGATTACGGATGGTGAGGGGCATTGCCCTGTTATATCTGCCTGGTCAGAAGAAGCATTAGATGAAATTCTTTCACAAGAGGAGGATGCCGAAGAGGTAAGATTGGATTATAAATGGTCGTATGCAGATTCTCCGTATTATGCATATGGCGAGACGTTTTTTGCGGAAGTAGAGAAAGTATTTGATGAAAGAATGGAAGATATTGAAAGTGATGATGACATACAAAGAGAAATCGACCTCCGTTTAAATTGTATGGAGCGTGCGATGGCAGATTTGGACAAGGAAGGATTGTTTGGAAAGGGAAAAAAGAGAAAGAGAATAGTAATTAATGCAGAAATTATGCCTCCTGATTATGGAAATACAGAAAGAGGGAAAAGATTAAATCCAAGAAAGGCGCTTGTAGAGTGGTTGGAAGAGATTGCTGAGGAGGAGTAAAAAGACAGGAGGGTAAAGAAAATGTTTGAATTAAATGAAAAAGTGAGAGAGGCGTTAATTAAAATAAACTTTATTGAGCGGTATGAGGAGTTATCCAATTTCTATAGCGATGAAAGGATACCAGAAGAGGAAAGATTAATCTATGTTGACAGGGATGAAGTCATAGAAACGATTCAAGATTTAGGATATCGTGCTAAATTTCGTTCTGGGGAAAAATTTTATCAGTTGCAGGAAGAGGAAATGGGAGGCTATATTTTCGGGTTCCATATTACTTTACGTGATGGAACGGTAGAATTAATCTGGGTAGTAAAAAAGGAGGATGAAGTGTTGCTTGGATCACCCTGGGGAACATATTCGAAAAGATTGATTGATTCTAACTATATTATAAAAAAACCTAGAATTGGGGATTATGATGACTTGGAAAATGTTCTAAGAACAGCTTTTATTATGTTTGAAGATTTTAAAAACGCATTTTAAAGATATTTCAAAAATGCTATCCTAATATGAAGTCGATTTTGAAATAGAGCCGCCGTATCCATATAAATCACAGTGAGTCTGGATGATTGGAATGGGATAATATTTGAAATAATTCCGGAAAATTTATTGGAATTTGTGTCATATGAAGAACATGATTTTGAGTATTTGGATGAGAATAATTTTAAATACCTTTATAATTTATATCAGAATGTGGATGAGAAAATAGATTATTTGATGTCTGCGATTTATGATATAGGTGTCAGTCATTCCTACAGCGTAATAGAGGGATATAGCTCCTTTTAGAGCGTTTGTCATAGAGGAGAATAGAGGCTGGGGGAATAGATTTGAAGGAAAAATGCTATCGAGAATTATATAATTATAAGGTTCATGGGAAGACGATAAAAAATAGTGCTTTTTATCAATCAGGAGGAAAATAATGTGGCGTGTAATTGTGAGTCTGGGCAATTCCTTCGGTATGACAGGAAAAATTGTTATACTGATTGTTTTGGTTATTATATTATTGATTGTAATACTGTATAAAAAAATCAAAAATAGATAGAATTTTAATAATGCAATACATATTTGAATAAATCGACGGAAGTATGTCAATCCTCTGTATATGAATTAGTTTTTTGAGGAGGTATTTTTATGGCCGTCGATTTTAAGACCAGTAAAACAAAGGAAAACCTGATGCGGGCATTTGCCGGGGAGTCCCAGGCGAGAAACCGCTATACATTTGCCGCAGAGCAGGCGCATGAGGAGCATCTATATGTTCTGGAATATGTGTTCAAATTTACCGCAGAGCAGGAGCGTGCCCACGGCAAGGTGTTTTATGAGTTTTTAAAGGATTTGTCCGGTCAGACCATCGAGATAGACGGCGCCTATCCGGTGGACATCAGTGAGTCCTATATTGACCTTCTGCGCATGGCGGAGCATAATGAGCGGGAGGAGCATGAGGATGTTTATAAGAATTTTGAGCAGGTTGCCAAGGAGGAGGGCTTTGACGATATTGCCAGGGCATTCTTCATGATAGGAAGAATCGAGAAAATGCACGGTGACAGATTCGCCATGTTTGCGAAGTGGATGGAGGAAAATAAACTTTTTGTATCCGATGTGTCCACGGAGTGGATGTGCTTAAACTGCGGACATACGATTCGTTCTAAAGAGGCGCCGGAGGTATGTCCGGTATGTGGAGAGGAACAGGGCTTCTTTATCCGTCTCGAGCTGGCACCATATACAAATTCTGGTTTGACTGATATGTAGAATACTGTGTAGCTTGTTTTGCGGACAGTGTTGATTGTCGGCGATTTGGGTGTTAAAGGTATGCAACCATCCACTTTAAGAAGGCGGCATACCTTTTTTACTTGAAAACTCATTCTAAATGCTATATGTACAAGATGAGGTGTTGTCTTATTCTCCAGACCGCATTATAATAATGTCTGCCAGGAGGACTAATTATGTTTAAAAATATGAGCGTCAAAGAAGCCGTCGAAAAATGGATATTGTCATAAGGTAGGTGTTATAAAATGAGCAGAATTTTGATTATTGAAGATGATATGACAATCAACGGACTGTTGCGAAGCATTATTGAAAAAAGTGGATATGCCGCTGACAGTGCTTATAATGGTACAGATGGACTTGCTATGGGCTTGCATGAAGATTATGACCTTATATTGCTGGATTTAATGCTGCCAGAGAAATCTGGTGAGGAAATTATCAAAGAACTACGCAGAGCTAATACAATCCCTGTTATCGTATTGTCTGCGAAAGGCGAAACCCATAACAGAGTAGAACTTCTTCGGCTTGGCGTAGACGATTACATAACCAAGCCCTTTGATATTGACGAGGTTCTTTTGCGGATACAGGCAGTGCTTCGCAGAACTACACAGCAGGAAGACAAAGAGATTGTTTTCCATGAGCTTATTATTAAGACGGATTCAAAACGTGTTTTTGTAAATGATGTGGAGCTTGTCTGTACTGCAACAGAATATGCCATACTGGAATTGCTAATGAAAAATCCCACCAGAATATTTTCAAAACGCACACTTTATGAGATTGTGATGGGAGAGGACTATTTACAGGAGGATAACACAATGAATGTCCATATAAGCAATCTTCGTCGGAAAATCGCAAAGTACACTGACCAAAAATATATTGAAACTGTATACGGCATGGGCTACCGACTTATCAAATGAGAAAGCTGCAACTTTAGACTTTCTTTAAGTTTTGTGAAGGATTACCTTAACTTTGCCTCGTAAGATTGTGCTTGGAGGTGACAGAAACATGGAAAATGTAATACTACAAACAAGCAACATAGTAAAGTCCTACCGCCATTTTAAGGCATTGGACAATATTTCCATCAAGCTGGAAGCAGGGCACATTTATGGTTTTATTGGTGCAAATGGTGCAGGTAAAACGACACTTATGCGTATACTCACGGGGCTTTCTTTCCCTACAGATGGAATCTATTCTCTTTTCGGAAAGGAAAACCACGGGAAAATGCAGGATGTCCGGCGGCGCATTGGAAGCACTATAGAGGAACCGGCTTTATATCCCGAATTTTCAGCTTATCGTAATCTTGAAATACAGCGCATATTACTTGGAAACCCCGACAAATCGGTATGTGATGAATTATTGAAGTTGTTAGATTTATATGTTGTACGCAATAAAAAAGTCAAAGAGTTTTCTATGGGCATGAAACAGCGGTTAGGTATCGCACTGGCACTTGTGGGGAAGCCAGAGCTGCTGATCCTTGATGAACCTGTCAATGGACTTGACCCCAAAAACATTTCTGCGCTCCGAATGCTTTTAAAAAAGCTGAATGAGGAACGAGGAATTACCATCTTCATTTCAAGCCATATTTTAAATGAGCTGTACCTGTTGGCAACGGATTATATCATTATTCACGAAGGAAAGATTATAGAGAGCCTTTCTCATGAACAGTTGGAAGCGAAGTGTGAAAATTATGTTAAGGTTTGCACAGACAATTTGCCCCAATGCGTGACAGTGATTGAAAAAGAATTGAATGTTTTTGATTATAAGGTGATGGATGACCACACCTTGCATATATATGCCTTTACGGAGGAACCACAGCGGATTTCCCAGGCTTTGACACAGAATAACATTGTGGTCGGCGAGTTATCTGTATGTGGGCAAAGCCTTGAAGAATATTTTCTTTCAGTGACGGGAGGTGGGCGTGATGTTTAATTTATTGAAGGTGGAGCTTTACAAATTAAAAAAATTTAAGTTTGGGCATATTGCAGTGCTATTTATGCTTGTAATGGGATTGCTTTATGGTGGTTATCATATCGGATATCAGCTATCCTACCTAGAAGAAAACACGGCAACTATCTTTTTTGATGTTGTCAGTGACACTTCATTTGTATTTGTTATATCACTCGTTGCAGCATTATTTATAGGGAAAGATTTTTCTAACCATACCATATGTAATGAAATTAAGCTGGGTTATAACCGTTTTCATATCCTTCTTTCTAGAATGATTGTAGCATGTGCTTTTGCGGTATTACTACATACAATATATGTTATATCTACCGTGCTTGGATTTTCCGTAGTACGAGGATTTGATACCCGTGTGCTTTGTGTAGAAAACGCTTTATGGCTATTTACAGTATTGATACAGTTGGTAGCAGTTATAAGCGGAGTGGTGATGATTTCTTTTCTGGCAAAGAAAGTATCAGGAGCTATCTCCGTGTCTGTTATGTATGCTTTTATATGCTGTAATATCCTGCGAAACTTTATCAGTTCAAAGATTTTTACCATGTCTTGCTTCTGCTTTGTGCAGGACAATGATATAGAAAATTTATTATTTGCAGCAATCAGTGCATTTGTTACTATGATAATATTTTCGGTGATCGCTACATTCACATTCAATAAGGCAGATGTAAAATAGGAGGGTAGACAGCGGTGGAATATATGATTATCTTAATACTTTTTGCCGCTGTCGTGATTTTTGCGGGAAGATATTACAAGTTAAAGAAACAGTTAAAATCTATTTCCAGACAGCTTAGCGATGAACAGACCCGACTTGTGACGGTTGAGTTTGTAGACGATGACATGGAATCAGTCGCATTAGAAATCAATGAGCTGCTTGAAAAGATACAGCAGACAATTATCAAAAGCAATGTGTCCTCTGCGGCATTAAAATCTTCTATAGCGGACATATCCCATGATATGAAAACACCGCTAACTTCAGTAATTGGCTATTTGCAGTTGGCAGAGAGAGAATGTAAAGATGAAAAAATCGGAGAAATTATAAAGACTTGCCTAGAACGAACACACTATTGCAATGCTCTGATTAATGACTTTTTTGAGTTATCAGTGCTTGAATCACAGGGCTGCGATCCAAAGTTGGAAAGAGTAGACGTAGCAGGAATGATTTGTGAACAAATACTTGCTTACTATCCTATCTTCGAGGGAAAAAGTATCACGCCGCATTTTGAAGATTCGAATAAGACAGTTATGGTTTCTGCCGATTCCAATATGCTGAACAGAGTGATTCAAAATTTGATTTCAAACAGCATAAAATATACAAACGGAGATATTTATTTTCGTGCCTGTCAGGAAAATGAGCGGGTAATCATAACTGTATCTAATCCTGTAAATGCTTATGTCAATGTGGCACATATATTTAATCGATTTTATACACAGGACAAGTCAAGAAGTAAAGGAAGCGGAATTGGACTTTATATATGCAGACAGCTTATAGAGGCTATGGGCGGAAGTATCAGTGCAGAAATGGAGGGAAATCGTTTGTCTATAAAAGTGATACTACTTAATTCAGTATAATTGATTTTTTCTGATTTTGAGTATATACTATAGAGACAAATTGGAGGTATATGAAAGACAATTTAAATGAATAATATATGAGGAGTTTTGAAATGAAGATAAGAGATTTATTTACAGAAGACAAGTATTCCATTTCCTTTGAGGTGTTTCCGCCGAAGACCCAGGATAATTATGAGACGGTGGAGAAAGCAACAAGAGAGATTGCGGCGCTGAAACCGGAATTTATGAGTGTGACCTATGGTGCCGGAGGCGGAACCAGTACATATACGGTGTCTATTGCCAGAGATTTGCAGGAGCGTCATAATGTACCCATGATGGCACATTTGACATGCATCACGTCAGATAGGGAAAAGATAACATCACAGCTTGACCTTTTGAAGGAAAACGGTATTGAAAACATTCTGGCTCTTAGGGGAGATATTCCCGAGGGTTTTGAGATGGGAGAAATCAATTACCATTATGCCAGTGAATTGATTACGGAAATAAAAAAGCATGGGGATTTTTGTATCGGCGGTGCCTGTTATCCGGAGACCCATCCGGATGCACCTTCTCAGAGAGAAGATATCAGGCATATTAAAGAAAAAGTAGATGCGGGCTGTGAATTTTTAGTGACCCAGATGTTTTTTGATAATAACATTATGTACAACTATCTGTATAAGCTCCGGGAGGCGGGCATATTGGTTCCGGTGCATCCGGGCATTATGCCAATTGTGAATGCAAATCAGATGAAGCGTACGCTGAAGCTTTCCGGCACCCGGCTTCCACAGCGTTTTGTGCAGATATTGGATGCCTTTGGGGAAACGAAGGCGGCTATGCGGCAGGCCGGTATTGCCTATGCCACAGACCAGATTATCGATTTATATGCAAACGGAATCAGGAGCGTGCACGTATATTCCATGAACAATCCTTCGGTGGCATCTGCTATTATGCAGAATCTTTCTGCTATCCTTTAGATTGAAGGAAAAGAGAAAATTTTTTTATTGCTTAATCTGCATATAAATAGTATACTGAAACAATGGAATTTAAGTATTCCAAAGTATATGGAGCTGTGCGCTCAGTGCGGACAGCCCATAAAACATATTATCACAGGCGTAAAAGTACGCCGGACATTTTAGCAAGGAGGAGAATTGATGAGAAAGACAAAGTTAGCAAAGTCTTTGACTGCCATTGTTCTTTCTGTCGCGCTGGTCACATCGGAATTGGCGCCTGCAGTGGTATCTGCACAGGCTTACGAGGATTCCGAGACTGTTATTTCCTATGACACAGCAGACGAAGCGGAGACGGCGGCGGATGATGTGGAAGACACAGCGGCTTACGATACGGCAGCAGACGTAACGGAAAGCACGGATACTGAGGCAGAAGATGCGTCGGTAACAGAGGATACATCAGTAACAGAGGATGTGTCGGTAACAGAGGATACATCAGTAACAGAAGATGCGTCAGTAACAGAGGATACATCAGAGACAGAGGATGCGCTTGTGCCGGAGGATTACGAGGCATACAATGGAACCCCATCCAAGGTGATTGGCATCAGGGCGCAATCTAATTTTAATACAAGAACGGATGCTTCCGGCAATACTATTTATTATAAGTATCCTGTCATGGGCGAATATGTGGCTGCACCGGGAAAGCCGGAGAGTTATAAAGATGCTGCCACCGGACTGTACCTGTACAATGGCAGATACTACAGATATTGTGACAGCAGACAAGGTTATGTCGTACTGAGTTATCCTGCTACCTTTGTATCCGGTGTGGTCAGGGATGAAAATACACGCCTTTATAATGCAAACGGCAAGACATATAGATATGTGGGCAGAACAGAGGATGGCAGAGATTTTGTGACGGCAGAGGATGAGGTAGTTTATCTCGGAAACTATGCATCTACAACTGCAATGAATGAGGCGCTGAGGCCGAAGTGGACAGACGGCAGCTATATGAATTACATCGTGTATAACGGACGGTATTTTTCCGCATATTCCATAAGATCCATATACATCTCTGGCGGTCCGGATTCGTATTATGTATATGCTGATGATGAGATGCTGATCAATGCTTCCGAGGTGTCTTATTCATGGAACGAAGTTTCATTTGCTGAGAAGGTGGTTACACCGGACAACAAGCCGATTTATATCGCTTATGAAATCGAGGGGAATACAGATGCGGACTTCATGACGGAAGAGGGCAATATGCTGCAAACAGACAACGGTTGTACGCCGCCTATAACAGTGGTTCCTGGTGCGTCTGCTTCCATACGGGTGCGCGCCGTGTACTATACAGTGGACAAGGCAATTGATGTGCAGACGGGCAATTCTTACAATATATACCATACATATAAGACAGGGCCATGGTCAGATACCTTCACCTACACAAATAGGAAAGCGTCTGCGGAGGTGGTGCCTGCCCTGAATGTGAGCGCCAAGCTGGAAAAAGACGTAATTATGGTAAGCTGGAACCGGTATGCACGTGCAGAACAATATTACATGCAGATGATTAAAAGCAATATGCCTCTGAATGTAAACGCTTCCAATTGGAATGACTACTATGGAAACAGCGCCGAGGAGCTCACAAACCTCAAGGCACAGAATCCGGATTTTAAATGGTCGAGAGAAAGCTATTACACAAGTAAAACCACATACAAATACTCATGTGATTCTAATTATCAGTACTACTATTTTGTTGTGTGTGTATCTAGCGTAATCGGCTATACAGACACCTATATTAACAATAGAATCATCGCAAATGTGGCATCGGCAACGGCTGCTACCGCAGATTATGCGCCGCAGGTGCAGAACGTAAAGGCTTCCAAGGCAACAAATGGAAATATTGTACTGACTTGGACGCCGGTATGGGCAGATGTCAGGATTTATGCTTATGAATCCCCGAATTTCCCGGCATATTATAACTATTATGCGCAGAATGCCAGTGGAACTGTAGTAGAGAACGGCGTGAATAAGACAAAATATTTCTCAGATGTGTTACAGGAGGCAGACCCGGGCACGAAGCGTCTGGTTGACAATAAAGTGCTGCGCTTTAGCACTTCCGGCAGCAGCGGAGAGTACGAGCTTAGCAGCAGCAGCCTTGAGTATGGCAAAAAATACTATTTTGTAGTCCACACGATTGACACATCCTCGTATGACATGGAGCGGTCGCCGATATACACAATGAACGGCGTGGCTTTTACAAAATATAATACAATGAGCCCTGCTTCCAAGATGGTATCTGCCACCCGGACATTAAGTAAGCCGGGAGTAACCACCCTTTCCAGCAAAAAGAGTATTAAGCTCACCTTGTCTAATGGCGCTACCGGCTATGAGATTTATAAAAAGTCGGGAAAGAAATGGAAGAAACTGACAGTGACCACGGACAACTTCTATCTGGATAAAGAGTTAAAGGAAAATACCACATATACATACAGAGTACGTACCTATTCTTACGATAAAGACTCTAAGAAGAAGGCGTACAGCGATTACACTATCGTATCTGCAACTACAGGTACAGTGAATGTCATTAAACTGACCGCTGTGAAGAAGTCAGCAAAGAGCGTGCAGTTAAAGTGGACGAAGGTGACCGGTGCGACCCGTTATGAAATCTACAGGTCAAATGAGTATTCCGGTGACCCATCTGTGATAGCAAAAAAATATGCGACATCAAACTATGAGACTTATTTGGCGGATAATAAATTTGAGCGCATTAAGACGATTAAGAAGGCTTCCACCACCAGCTATACAGACAAAGGGCTGGCTGCCGATGAAGGCTATACATACACGATTCTTGCATTCTTTAAGAATGGAAAGAAGGAAGCCTATGTGACTGATACCGTTTCCGTCAGCATGGCGGTTGTTACACCGAAGAATTTAAAGACCGTGAATACCGGAAGCAGCGTGAAGGCTACCTGGGATAAGGATGCTAACGCAAAGTCCTACATGGTTTCCTATCGTGTATATGACTGCGAGGGCAATGCAAAAGCAACTGTAGATACGGTGAAAACCACCAAAAAGGCAAGCTATACGATAAAGGGCCTGAAACAGGGCGAGTATGCCACGGTTAAGGTAAGAGCAGTCGGAAAAAATGGCAAGTACAGCAGTTGGTCCGGCGTTTCCCAGGGCATTTCCCTAAGCGGCGCCAAGGGTGTTTCTGCCAAGAATGTGACCGTAAAGAATGCGGCAGGAAAAAGTGTTCAGGCGGTGAAGATTACATGGAAGAAGGTATCAGGCGCCAAGTATTACAAGGTATACAGAACTACAAGAAAGCCGACCTATTATGCGGACAGCAAGATGTATGCAGCTGCCGGAACCACCATTTCCAAAGAGGCAAATGATGATGAAAACAATGATAAGGTGGGCTACAGGGAATATTATAATATTTCGGATTCCATTGTTGGAACCTCTGCCATTGACTATGCGAAGCTGGATGTTGGCGTATCTTATTACTATACTGTAGTTGCCTACGGCGATTACAATACGAAGATTGCCTCCTATGCATCCTATGATTATGACTCATATACCACGCCAAGCACTACCGCTGGTTCCGGCAGTTACAGTAAGGTGACCTTCAATGCAAAGCTTACCGTAACCGCAAAAGCAACAAAGGGCAAGGTAACCCTGAAGTGGAATAAGATTACCGGCGCGACTAAGTATGTGGTATACCGCTCCACAAAGAAGAACGGTACCTATAAGAAGATTGGCACCGTGAAAAAGTCAAAGAAATCCTTTGTGGACAAGAAGGCAAAGAAGGGCACGACCTATTATTATAAGGTTGTGGCTGTGGGTACAACACCGTTAAAGTCCACGCTTGAGGTTACATCCTCTGCAAAGAAGATTAAGGCAAAATAAGATAAAGATATATGTGGCATAGAACCGTGATATCAGAACATGGCTGTTTGGATTGCGGATATGCGGCATATGTGATATCGGGATATCCCGGAGCTGTTACGGCTCCGGGGTATTTTTGTTCTATTCCTGTCCTTGACTTTACTTGTAGAAAAAAGTATAGTATACAGTAGCTGATTTCCATAAGGGATTATGTATTGCAGGAGGATTTAGAAAGTGGGAAAGATTATTTTAACAGGTGACAGACCGACAGGGAAGCTTCATGTAGGGCATTATGTGGGATCGCTAAGACGCAGGGTAGAATTACAAAACTCCGGTGAATATGAAAAGATATTTATTATGATTGCAGATGCCCAGGCGCTTACAGATAATGCAGATGACCCGGAAAAGATTCGGCAGAATATTATCGAGGTGGCATTAGATTACCTTGCCTGCGGCTTAGATCCGGAGAAGTCTACGTTGTTTATCCAGTCACAGGTACCAGAACTTACAGAGCTTACTTTTTATTATATGAATTTGGTTACGGTGTCCAGATTGCAGCGGAATCCCACAGTAAAATCAGAGATTCAGATGCGCAATTTTGAGGCAAGTATTCCGGTTGGATTCTTCTGCTATCCAATCAGTCAGGCATCCGATATCACCGCATTTAAGGCGACAACGGTGCCAGTAGGGGAGGATCAGCTTCCGATGTTAGAGCAGACAAAGGAGATTGTAAGGAAGTTTAACTCTGTCTATGGAGAAACCTTAGTGGAGCCGGATATTCTGCTGCCGGAAAATGAGGCGTGCCTGCGGCTTCCGGGAACGGACGGCAAGGCAAAGATGAGCAAGTCACTCGGCAACTGTATTTATTTGTCTGAGGAACCTGCCGAGATAAAAAAGAAGGTTATGAGTATGTTCACAGACCCGGATCACATTAAAATCGAAGACCCGGGAAAGCTGGAGGGAAATACTGTGTTTACTTATCTGGATGCATTTTCCAGACCAGAGCATTTTGCGGAATTTCTGCCGGATTATGCGAACCTGGATGAGTTAAAGGCGCATTATCAGCGGGGCGGTCTCGGAGATGTGAAGGTGAAGAAGTTCTTAAATAACGTATTGCAGGCAGAGCTTGCACCGATTCAGAACAGGCGGAAGGAATATGAAAAGGATATTGAGTATGTATATCATATTTTAGAGGAGGGCTCTAAGGCAGCAAGAGAGGTGGCAGCCAAAACTCTGGATGAAGTCAAGGCGGCTATGAAAATAAACTATTTCGAGGATAAGGAGCTGATTGCCGCACATGTGAAGCGGTTCCAGGGCTAGTACAACGAATATTAAGTATAGTCCGCTAAATTACAGACATATGTTTGGAAAGGCATATGTCTTTTTTTAGAGAGAAAACAGTAAAAAAGCAGAGAGGATTATGATTCATGAAAAAAACATTAATTGTAGTAGATATGCAGAAGGATTTTGTTGACGGCTCTTTGGGGACAAAGGAAGCACAGGCGATTGTGGAACCTGTGAAAAGAAAGATTGCAGAATATTTAGAGCGGGAAGATGAAATTATATTTACAAGAGATACGCATGGGAAGGATTATCTGGAAACCAGTGAGGGAAAAAAATTGCCTGTGGAGCACTGCATTTTTGGCACTGAGGGTTGGCAGCTTGCCGAAGGCTTAGCTGTGGAGGGTGCAATCTATATCGATAAGCCGAATTTTGGCTTTACTAATTGGAAAGAGGTTGCAGCACGCCATGAGCTGACATTTCAGGAGATTGAGCTGATAGGGCTTTGCACGGATATCTGTGTAGTATCCAATGCACTGATTTTAAAGGCGCTTTATCCTGATGCAGAGATATCGGTAGATGGGAGCTGTTGTGCGGGCGTAACGCCGGAGACGCACAGGGCAGCGTTGGAAACCATGAGGATGTGCCAGATTGATATTATTGAATAGGGGTTTTGAGCATCCGAAATAGAAGGGAGCGGCAGGATATGAAAAATATTATGAGTACAGGCGCTTTTGACGCCGAGGCGGTAAAGGACGATATTGTGAAGTGGATTCAGGATTTTTTTGAGGAGAACGGCAGGGGTTGTAATGCGATTGTAGGCATTTCCGGCGGCAAGGACAGCTCTGTGGTCGCAGCCTTGTGTGTAGCGGCACTGGGAAAGGAGAGGGTAGTCGGTGTCCTCATGCCAAACGGTGAGCAGGCAGATATTGATGTTGCAAGAAGGCTTGTTAAGCATCTTGATATCCAGAATCTTGAGGTCAATGTGCATGACGCTGTGGAAGGTATAAAAAAAGGGATAACAAAAAGCGGTTCAGATATACAGTTGTCTGTACAGGCTGCCACCAATCTGCCGCCGCGAATCCGCATGGCAGCGCTCTATGCCGTTAGCCAGAGCATGAACGGCAGGGTTGCCAACACCTGTAATCTGTCTGAGGACTGGGTAGGCTACGCCACCAGATACGGTGACGGTGCAGGCGACTTTAGCCCTCTGTCAAGGCTTACGGTAACCGAGGTGAAAGCGGTGGGCTATGCTTTGGGGCTGCCTCAGG
>CAMWOF010000016.1 GCA_947175805.1 uncultured Clostridiaceae bacterium | reverse complement strand
GTACTGGCAAGAACAGTTATCTGACCCACGTCGCTTATTATGATGGAGGGATACGCAAAAAAGAAGTCGCAGAACAAGTGATCATATCTGAGATGAAGCATGCCCTGGAGTCTGAACAGTTCCAAGTGTATCTGCAGCCGAAGTTTGACATTGCTACCAGGAAGATGGCGGGGGCGGAGGCATTGGTTCGCTGGATTCATCCGGAAAAGGGTTTTATGTCCCCAGGAGACTTTATTCCTGTGTTTGAGAAAAACGGCTTTATTACAGAACTGGATATGTTTGTGTGGGAGAGAACCTGCGCATTGCTTTCTGAGTGGCTTCACAAATACGGTAAATGCGTGCCGGTGTCGGTGAATGTATCACGAAAGGACATTTATAAGCCGCATTTGACGCAGTATTTTAAGGATTTGACGGCGAAATATGACATTGAGCCGAAGTACTTACATCTGGAGATTACAGAGAGTGCGTATACAGAGAATTCCGAGCAGTTGATTGCAGTGATTTCCTCATTGAAGGAAGCTGGTTTCGAGATTGAAATGGATGATTTCGGAAGTGGTTACTCTTCGTTGAATATGTTATCAGAGCTGCCGATAGATATTCTGAAGCTTGACATGAAATTTATCAATAACCGGGGAGATAAGGAGAAAAATCAGGGCATTATGCGGGCGATTATCACCATGGCGAAGGAGATGGAGCTTCGAATTGTGGCGGAAGGCGTAGAAGAGGAAACCCAGGTCAATATGCTGCATGGCATGGGCTGTGATTTGGCACAGGGTTATTTCTTCGCAAAACCGATGCCGTCAGATGATTTCAGGGAGCTTTTAGTGACATCTGAGTTGGCAGTGGATTAGAAATTTAGGAAAAATATAATTTATAAAAAGGAGCTTTAGTCAGGCACAAGGGCATGTGCACATGTCCTTTTATGCCAGTCTGAAACTCCTTTTTTGCAGCTTAAAACATGGAACAGATAGATATAGGAGAATGTTTATGGATGATTTTATGAAAGAATTAGAGCAGCTGGGATGCAATATGCAGTCTACCTTATCCCGCTTTCTGGACGACAGGGATTTTTACGTAGAGTGCTATACGGAAATGTTGGCAGATGAGGGCTTTGCCAGACTGGGGCGGGAGCTTCAGGCGGAGAATATGGAGGCGGCATTTAAGACAGCACATATGTTGAAGGGCATGATTGCCAATATGGGACTGGAATCCATGGGGACGCATATTGGCAAGCTGGTGGAAGCGCTCCGTACTCAGCAGAGAAGTTGTGCCGAGCTCATGCCGGGCTATGAAGAGCTTATGGCGGAGAAGGCAAAATATGATGCACTGGTTGAGAAGTATAGCTTATAGTGTATTTATTATGTTGCACAAAAGTGAAAAGCCGCTAGTGAAAAATACAATATTTGGAGGGCGTAAATGGCACAAAACCTTGAAAATATCATTGAATTAAAACATATTTCCAAAGCGTTTGCAGACGGCTTTGTTGCAGTGGAGGATTTTAACCTGGAGATAAAAAAGGGTGAGTTTGTAACCTTTTTAGGTCCCTCCGGCTGCGGAAAGACTACAACGCTGCGAATGATTGCAGGCTTTGAGCTTCCCAGCAGTGGTGAGATTTTGCTGTCCGGCGAGGACATTAGCCGCCTTTCGCCGAATGAGCGTCCGATAAATACGGTGTTCCAGCGATATGCCTTGTTTCCGCACCTGAATATCTACGACAATGTGGCCTTTGGGCTGAAGCTGAAAAAGCTGCCGAAGGAGGAGATTGTGAAGAAGGTGCAGCGGGTGCTGGAAATGGTTGACCTTGCAGGCTTTGAAAACCGAAAGGTGACCACGCTGTCTGGCGGGCAGCAGCAGCGGATTGCGATTGCCAGGGCGCTTGTAAATGAGCCGGATATTTTGCTGCTTGATGAACCTTTAGGGGCGCTGGATTTAAAAATGCGCCAGGAAATGCAGCTTGAATTAAAGATGATGCATGAACGGCTGGGTATCACCTTTATCTATGTGACCCATGACCAGGAAGAAGCGCTGACCATGTCAGATAAGATTGTTGTCATGGCGGAGGGGCGGATTCAGCAGGTGGGTACACCGGAGGAGATTTATAATGAACCTCAAAATGCCTTTGTGGCGGATTTCATCGGAGAGAGCAATATTTTTAACGGTTTGATGACCGATAAGCTGCGTGTGCGTTTCTGTGGGGCGGAGTTTGTCTGCCTTGACGATATCCCGGAGGGCTCGCCGGTGGACGTGGTGGTAAGACCGGAGGATGTGATTATGACAACTGTGGAGGCGGGCCGGATCAGAGGAATCGTACATTCCGTTATTTTCAAGGGTATGCATTATGAGATTACTGTCCTGTCGGGTAAAAACGAGGTTGTAATCCGCTCCACGAAAGCGGCTGAGCTTGGCGGACAGATTGGGCTTAACATAGAGCCGGACGGAATTCATGTCATGCCGGTGGAACAGATTATGAATCAGTTTGAGGGTGTTTTGACAAAGGCTTATAAGCTGGCGTTTATGGGGCAGGAATATGACTGCGATGTGGTTTCCCTGTTTGGGGGCGCCTTCATGAAGGAGGGTGTACTTTATGATACCGATGGGGAGGAGATTGATACCGAGGATGTTAAGGTGAGCCTGTCTGTTTCTCCGGAGGATATTATTATGAGTGATAATGCCAAGGAGGGTATTATCTGCGGACATATCATTAATCTGATATATAAGGGCGACCATTACCACTATGTGGTGCGGACAGATGACGAGCAGGACGTTATTATTGATGACGAGTATTTATGGAATATGAATGACTATGTCAGTCTGGTGATTCCGGCAGAAAAGCTGGCAATGGAAATAAAGCGTTAGCTTTTCCCAGATGGAGCATCTGACATTGGATAAGGAGGCCGCACATGAACAGATTCCGGTTTACCAGAAAACAATTGGCGATTCCCTATATGGTTTTTCTGCTTTTGTTTGTCGTTATGCCACTGCTGGTAATCATATATTTTGCTTTTACGAATGGAGACGGACAGTTTACCATTGCAAATTTAATTACATTTTTTACAAATGCGAATACGATGGGTACATTGGTATACAGTGCCGCAGTTTCAGTTGTGTCCACACTGACCTGTCTTTTGCTGGCGTATCCTGCTGCCTATATCCTGGCAAGGGGACCGTGGAAGCATAAATCTGTTTTGATGATGATTTTTGTGCTGCCCATGTGGATTAATTTCACCCTCAGAATCACAGCTTTAAAAGAGATGCTGTCCGTGTTGGAGGAAAATCTGGCATATTACCCTTTTTGGAACACGGTGATAGGCATGACTTATGATTTTCTTCCCTTTATGATTCTGCCGATTTACTCTACTCTGGTCAAGCTGGATGACAGCCTTTTGGAGGCGGCGGCAGATTTGGGGGCGGCCCCGTGGCAGATTTTTTTGAAGGTGACGCTGCCGCTTTCTGTGCCGGGTATCGTCAGTGGCGTGATGATGGTATTTCTGCCTTCCATGACGAATTACGTGGTGCTGGATATGCTCTACAACAGCACGTATATTATGGGAAGCCTGATAGGAAGCTATTTCAGCGCCGATGACTGGCACAACGGCTCCATGATTGCGTTGATTCTTTTGACAATTATTTTCACTGTTTCTGTTGTGGCGGGACGCTATGAGGATGAAAATATGGGGAACAGAGGAGGTGCACTGCTGTGAAAAAGGGCATTTCTTGTATATTTCTGATTTTGATGCTGCTATTTTTGTATGTACCGGTGATAATTCTGGCAGTATACAGCTTTACGGACGCTGCCAATATTGGTGTGATTCACGGATTTTCTCTGGAAAATTATAAATATTTATTTACTTCGCCGGAGCTGCTTTCTATGATTGGCGGTACGCTTTTGTTGGCGGTGGGTTCGGCTGTGCTTGCCACGGTGCTCGGCACCATAGGCGCTATTGGCGCCTTTTACGCAAAGACAAGAACAGGAAACTGTGTCAACGTCGTGAATCAGGTTCCGGTTGTGAATGCGGATGTGGTGACTGGATTTTCTATTTGTATTCTGTTGATTGTGGTAATGGGCGTGGATAAGGATTCCTACATTCCGCTGGTTATCGGGCATGTGGTTTTATCGGCTCCTTTTGTTTATCTGTCTGTAATGCCGAAATTAAAACAGATGGATAACAGCATCTATGAGGCGGCACTGGATTTAGGCGCTACTCCGGCACAGGCGTTATTCAAGGTGCTGGTTCCGCTGCTTATGCCGGGCATCCTGTCGGGCTTTGTGATGGCAGTTACGCTGTCCCTAGATGATTACTTTATTTCCACCTATACGAAACCGGCTACCTTTGATACCATCAGCACCTATGTGGTCAATGCAACGAAAGGCTCCCAGACCGATGTGAAAACAGCGCTGTGGGCTTTATCTACGCTCATTTTTTTGATGGTGATAGCGTTGGTGGTTTTTATGAATCTTTCTTCTAATAAAGATGTGGCCAGGGGAAAGGAGGGCAGGCGGAGTGATAAAATATAGAAAACAGCTTACCGCTTTGTTCCTTGCACTGGGGATGGTGTTTAGCGCAGCATTATGCCGGGGCATACAGCCTGTCCGTGCAAAAAAACAGGCCGGTTCCGATGTGGTGACGCTTCGGGTTTGCAACTGGGAGGAATATCTTGACCTTGGGGGCTGGGATGAAAAAGAGCGCATTGAACTGGAAAATAATGTCAGTATTTTCGGGGAACAGGCGCTTTATCATGATTTTGAGCAATGGTATTACGAGAATTACGGGCAGCGGGTGCAGGTAGAATATTCCTGCTTTGGTACCAATGAGGATTTATATAACCAATTATCTCTGGGAGATGTGTATGATTTGGTATGCCCGTCAGATTATATGATTATGAAGCTGATGGCAAAGGATATGCTGGTGCCTTATTCCGATGCATTTTTTGATGTCTCACAGCCGCATAATTATTATGTGAGGGGGGTATCCCCTTATATCAGGCAGGTTTTTGAGGAAAATGAAATTAACGGGGAGTCATGGAGCAAGTATGCTGCAGGATATATGTGGGGGGTCACGGGCATGCTCTACAATCCCGATAAGGTAGAAGAGGCGGAGGCGGGAACATGGAAGCTGCTGGGCAATCCTAAATACAAATGCCAGGTAACAATTAAGGATAATGTAAGGGATTCATATTTTGCAGTTTTGGGTATGCTAAAGGCAGACCTGTTAACCTCAAACGAATTTCTGTCTTCGGCAGATTACGGACAGCGTCTGACAGAGGAGTTAAATGATGTTTCCACCCCCACGATTCAGGCTTCAGAGAAGCTTTTTCAGCAGATTCGGGGAAATATATATTCCTTTGAGACGGACAGCGGTAAGGCGGATATGGTATCAGGAAAGGTGGTAGCAAGCTACCAATGGTCGGGGGATGCAGTCTATGCTATGGATTTGGCGGAGCTCGACGAGACGTATTTGAGCTTTGCGGTGCCGCAGGAGTGTACCAATCTGTTCTTTGACGGCTGGGTGATGCTAAAGAGCGGCATTGAACAGGATGAAAGAAAGCAGCATGCGGCGGAGGCATTTGTAAATTTTGTGTCCCGCTCCGACAATGCAATCAGGAATATGTATTATATCGGTTATACGTCAGTGATTGCGGGCGGCCCGGAGGATAGCACGGTATTTGATTATGTGAACTACTGTTATGGTGCGGAGGATGGTGCCGGAGATACGGTGGAGTATCCGTTGGGATACTTTTTTTCCGGTGATGCAGAGGATTCTGAATATATGCTTTCCACCGAGCGCCAGCAGTGTAAACGGCAGCTTTTTGCCCAGTACCCTACTGCGGATGTGATTTCCCGCAGTGCGATTATGGGATACTATACGGATGAGAAAAACGTGGAGCTTAATCAGATGTGGATTCATGTGCGCTGCTTTAATCTGAATCAGGTGCCAAAACCGGTGTGGGCAGCGGTGCTGGCGGCAGTGCTGGTATTGGTTATACTGCTGATTTATAAGAAGCTTCAGAAGCATTGAATGATATTTTTGCATTGAAATGTTTTAGGCAGTGTCAGGTCTCGCATCCGGCATTGGGAGAAATATAAAAATGAAACGAATTGGATTTTATTTGAAAAATTATAAAAAGGAAAGTGTGCTGGGGCCGCTTTTTAAACTCTTGGAGGCTTTTTTTGATTTGATGGTGCCGCTAGTTATGGCATCCATAATTGATACGGGCATTGAAAATGACGACATGCCCTATGTGGTAAAGCTGTCGCTGGTATTGGTGGCGTTGGCGGTAATCGGGCTCATCTGTTCGGTGACTGCCCAGTACTTTTCTGCCAGGGCGGCAGTAGGCTTTGCCACCCGTCTGCGGCATGACCTGTTCGGACATATTCAATCCTTAAGCTACACAGAGATTGATACCATCGGCACCTCCACGTTGATTACAAGGATGACCAGTGATATTAACCAGGTGCAAAATGGTGTGAATATGTGCCTGCGGCTTTTGCTGCGGAGTCCTTTTATTGTTTTTGGAGCCATGATACTGGCATTTACCATTGATGTAAAGGCAGCGCTGGTGTTTGCGGTAACCATTCCGGTGCTGGTGGTGATTGTCTATGGCATCATGCTCATTACCATGCCCATGTACAAAAATGTGCAGACCGGGCTTGACCGGGTGCTTGGAAGAACCAGGGAAAATTTAACCGGCGTCCGCATAATCCGTGCATTTAATAAAGAAGAAAGTGAGACAGAAAGCTTTTCCGGGGAGAATCTGGCGCTAAACAAAAGCCAGCGGCTGGCGGGAAGGGTTTCAGGACTTACGAATCCTTTGACCTATGTGGTTATCAATCTTGCCACTGTATTTTTGCTGTATACCAGCGGTGTGCGTATAGATGCCGGCGGCTTGACCCAGGGACAGCTAATTGCCATGGTGAATTATATGACGCAGATTTTAGTGGAGCTGGTAAAGTTGGCGAACTTGATTGTAACGCTGACTAAGGCCATGGCATGCTTTGGACGTATAGAAACGGTGTTGGATACAAGAAGCTCCATGGAATATGTGGAGGATTCGTTGATGCAGGATAGGAGCTGTGGCGCAGGCGGGGCTTTGGGCGTAGATTTCAAACATGTAAGCCTGACCTATGCGGGAGCCGGAGCAAAGAGTCTTCAGGACATCAGTTTTACTGCACCGAAGGGCTCCGTGGTGGGTGTTATCGGCGGAACCGGCAGCGGCAAGACATCGCTGGTGTCTTTGATTCCAAGATTTTATGATGCCACTGAGGGAAGTGTCAGTATCGATGGCATAGATGTGAAGGCGTATCCAAAGGCTGTGCTCCGCGATAAGATTGGCATTGTGCCGCAAAAGAGCCTGCTTTTCGCTGGAACAATCCGGGATAATCTGCTGTGGGGGAATGAAGCGGCTACTGACGAGGAATTGTGGGAGGCATTGCAGATAAGCCAGGGTGAAGAGTTTGTGCAAAATAAGCTGGGAGGGCTGGATGCACAGATTGAACAGGGGGGCAAGAATCTGTCCGGAGGACAAAAGCAGCGGCTTGCCATTGCGAGGGCGATGGTGAAAAAACCGGAGATTTTGATCATGGATGACTCGGCGTCTGCCTTGGATTTTGCCACGGACGCTGCGCTCCGCCATGCTATACAGAGCATGGCGGATGCACCCACGATGTTTATCGTGTCCCAGAGAGCCTCCAGTATACAGTTTGCTGATTTGATTCTTGTGCTGGAGGATGGCGCCTGCGTGGACATGGGTACCCATGAGGAATTGTTGGCAAAGTCAGATACCTATCGGGAAATCTATGAATCCCAATTTAAAAAGCCGGAGGTGGATAGCCATGCGTAGGATAGATAAAGCGGATAAAGGGACACTGAAAAAGGTGCTTGTCCGAATAAAAAAATATCTTCCCTTTTTGGCTGCCAGCATTATTTTTGCGGCTTTATCCGTTGTCATGCAGCTCTATATTCCAATTCTGATTGGTGATGCAGTTGACTTGTGCGTGGGTATTGGCAGGGTGGATTTTATAGCGTTGATACCGCTCTTGTGGAAAATGGCTTTTGTGACGCTTGCGGCAGGGCTGGCGCAGTGGTTTATGAACCTTTCCAATAACCATATGACCTACGGCGTTACCAGGGATATACGGGATGATGCCTTTTGCAAGCTGCAAAGGCTTCCCCTATCATATCTGGATGCCCATAAGTCCGGCGATATTGTAAGCCGGGTGGTGGCGGATACAGACCAGTTTGCGGATGGGCTGCTGCTTGGGTTTACCCAGCTTTTTTCCGGGATTCTGACTATTTTCGGCACGCTGTTTTTTATGTTGTTGCTAAATCCGAAGATTGCACTGGTGGTAGTGGTTATCACGCCTCTCAGTTTATTTGTGGCAGGTTTTATTGCAAAAAAAACATATAATATGTTTAAAACCCAGAGCGAGGTGCGGGGAGAACAGACGGCGCTGATTGATGAAATGGTAGGCGGACAGCGTGTGGTGCAGGCGTTCGGCTATGAGGAGCGCGCCATGAGGCGGTTTGACGAGATTAACGGACGTTTGGAGACTTGCAGTCTGCGGGCTACATTTTTCTCCAGCCTGACCAATCCGTGTACCCGTTTTGTCAATAATCTGGTATATATGGCAGTGGGGATTGCCGGCGCAATCGCCTGTATTATGAAGGTGATGACGGTGGGACAGCTCTCCAGCTTCCTGAGTTATGCAAACCAGTACACAAAACCCTTTAATGAGATTTCCGGCGTGGTGACCGAGCTGCAAAATGCCTTGGCATGCGCCGCCCGGGTATTTGAGTTCATTGAGGCACCGGCGCAGACAGAGGATAATAAGGATGCTTTTGTCTTGGATGGGGAAAATGTAACAGGAGACGTATCCATCCGGGATGTAAGCTTCAGCTACACACCAGACAGAAGGCTGATTGAGCATCTCAATCTGGAGGTGAAGCCAGGGCAGCGGGTGGCGATTGTAGGTCCCACGGGCTGTGGGAAAACTACGATTATCAATCTGCTCATGCGGTTTTATGACGTAGATGGGGGAGAAATTGCCGTCAGCGGTCATCCGGTGAAGACGGTAACCAGGGCGTCATTGAGAAAAAGCTACGGCATGGTGCTTCAGGATACATGGCTGAAATCCGGTACGATTCGTGAGAATATCGCCTATGGCAAGCCGGAGGCAGCCGAGGAGGAGATTATTGCGGCAGCAAAGGCTGCCCATGCCCACAGCTTCATCATGCGGATGCCGAAGGGCTATGATACGGTTATCACCGAGGATGGCGGAAATATCAGCCACGGGGAAAAACAGCTTTTGTGTATTGCCAGAGTGATGCTGTGCCTGCCGCCGATGCTGATTTTGGACGAGGCGACCAGCAGCATAGACACCAGAACCGAAATCCGTATTCAGCGGGCCTTTCATAAGATGATGAAGGGAAGAACCAGCTTTATTGTCGCCCACCGCCTCTCCACCATCCGGGAAGCCGATGTCATATTAGTTATGAAGGACGGACATATCATAGAGCAGGGCAATCATGAAAACCTTCTAAAACAAAATGGCTTCTATGCAAACCTGTATAATAGTCAGTACTCATAATAAAAGTTTTGCTAATGCCTCCAATATATTGTATAATGATAAACAATGATGTTTTGGGTGGTTTGGAGGAAAACACTATGGCAAACAAGGAAATATGGAAAGTATTAGAAATTGAACAGACAAGAGATGAGGATGCCATTAAGACTGCATACCGCAGGAAGGTTGTTACGGTAAATCCGGAGGATGACCCGGAGGGCTTCCAAAAACTTAGAGAGGCATATGACGAGGCGCTCCGCCTGGCAAACCAGCCTGAGGAAGAAGAACAGCAGGAACCACAGACGGATTTGGACCGTTTGATGGCAAGGGCAGAAAAAATATATATGAATCTGGATACCAGAATGGAAGAAGCATGCTGGAAGGAATGGCTGGCTGAACCATTGTGTGAGGGTTTAGATACGGCGGACGAGGTGCGGGAGGCATTGCTGGCGTTTCTTATGGGGCATTTCTATTTACCCCATGAGATATGGGAGCTGTTTGATAAGCAGTTCCAGATTGTGTCGGAGCAAAAATATCTGGCGGATACATTTCCGGTAGATTATCTTGAATATGTGAAATTTCACATTCAAAACGAAGACTTTTTTGAATTTCATAAGCTGATGGACAGAAGTGAAATGCAGGCGCTGTTTTCCGAGCATGGTGTACAGGATGTACAAATCGGGGATGGCACCTATTCCCTTACACCAGAGGATTTTGAAGCGGAGGAGGATTCCTACATCCATCTTTGCGCAAATTATCTGGTGAAGGTGGATCATCTTGTAAATGCAGAGGAAAAAGATGCGAGCTGGCAGGAGCTTAAGGATAATGTAAGAGATATCCTCTGCTATTTGGAAAGCCAGGATATATGGCATCCCTTTGAATATATTGGGAAAATGCGATATCTGTCATGCACGGGCGACACGCAGGCTGCCTGTGAGATGGCGCGTAATATTATTATCAGGGAAATTTTGCCTGCGTTTGACTGTTATGCTTATGCCTGTGCGGGAAATGTGCTGCTGCAGGCGGGGACGGATGAACGGGAGGATATAGAAAAGGCATTCGACCGGGTATTGGAGGACAGACCGGGATTTGCCATGGCGCTTTTGGGCAAAGCAAGGCTGGAGATGGCAAAGGATAATTATCAGGATGCCAAGGAATATGTTATGAAGGTGTTCAAATTCGATAACCAGAACACTAAGGCAATTAAGCTGCTAGGCGAGATGAATGAGGTTATGATTGCCAGATATGAGGAGAATCTCCGAAAGCATCCCGACAGTCAGGAGGATTGGATTGAACTTGGCTGGTGCCTGTTCCAGTGCGAGAAGGGACAGGAGGTCATAGACCTTTTAGACAGGATGGAGCCGGATGAGGAGCACATATATCAGTATATGAATCTGCGCGGGCGCTGCCTTTGTAACATGCAGCGTTATGAGGAGGCTCTGCCGTATTTGCAGAAATGGAAGCAAATGCTTCTTGACATCATTGCGGACGCAAAAGAACAACCCGAGGAAGCATTGGATGAGGAGACAAAAAACCGCATATCCAGAATTGGTTACTGCTACTATCTGGTAGGACTTTGTTTGAAAGAAACCGGCAATTCAAAGGAGGCGGAGCAGATGCTGCTTCACTCTATTGAAGAGGAAGAAAATGAAACGGAGCGGGTATATTACCGCGAGGCATTGGGGCAGCTTTACCAAGAGACAGAGAGGTATCAGGAGGCACTTGATACCTACAATAAAATGATAGATGAGTATCCGCATTGTGTACCGGCATATGTCCACAGGCAGGAGCTGTATTTTGAACAGCACGATGGACAGGGTGTTGTGGACGATTACTACCACATTATCGAGGATGCGCCAGACTATGCCAAGGCGTATGTACTGGCGGCCAGGGTGTTTTTGATTTATGAGCAGTATGAGGATGCCAGGCGGGTTTATGAAAATGCAAGAGAACACAACGTAAAGAGCAATGCACTTTTGCTCTCTGAGGCAAACTGTTTCAGAGATACGGGAGACTATGATAAGGCGGCAAAGCTGATTGAAGAGATTGCAGAGCATTTGCAGGATGAGGATAATGATATTGAAAATCTATGTGAATTCTATAACGATGCCGCATATTTATATCTGCACAGCGAGACATATGATAAGGCAGCGTCATACATAAAGCAGGCTTTTGCCCTGGATAAAAAGAACAAGCGCGCCATGTGGCTGTCCATTGATTTGTTAAAACAGACAAATGCCGCAGGAGGTAAGATTGCAGGGGAATATAAGCGGATGCTGGCTCTTTATGATGATGACGCAAATGTTCATTATGAATACGGCGTATTTTTGATGCGGACGGGTGATAGTCAGCATGCGGAGGAGCAGTTTAAGGCGGCGTTGGAAAGGATGCCAGAGCATCCGGAGGCAAATGACAAGCTCATGCGCATTTATCAGAACCGTTATGTGAACAGTGAGCAGGAGAGCTGCTTTGAGACTGCATTGGTATATGCAAACAGGCAGATAAAAAATAACGATGCCGGATATTTTTATGTGGACAGAGGCTTGCTGTTTATAGATGCCTATCGTTTTGACGAGGCAATCTCAGATTTTGAGCGGGCATTGGAGCAAAATGCCGATAACATATATGCTAAGAATGCCTGCGGCTATTGTTATATGATGCTGGGGGATTATGAGAAGGCGGAGCATTATCTGCAGGAAGCTGTTGCCGGCATGGAGAAGGGAGAGACTGTCCATCCGTACATTAACCTGGCAAAAACCTACGAGATGCAGGGAAAATATGACGGAGCCATAGACTGTTACCGGAAGCTGCTTGAAGAATTCGGGGAGGATATTTCCTGGCATCAGCGGCTTGCTGTGTTAAACCGCAAAAAGGGTGCATACAGGGATGCCATGGAGGAGTATCAGCTCCGGCACAGATACTATATAGAGCACAAGGACGATAAGAACCAGTGGATAAAGGAGCGTCTGATTCAAAATATTATTGATATGATAGAGACATCTATCATGGCAGGTGATAAGGAGAAGCAGAAGGAATGGTCTGATTTCTTTCACAAGTGGATGAAGAAACAGTTTTCTTTTGTTAAGAAGCAGCTTGGAAATTACCTGTTGGATGCAGAGTCCAAGGATATCCATACGGCTATATTGAAGGCGGCGGGTAAATACACTCTTTATGTTGAGAGGGATTATGTCCGGGCAGAGAGGTACTTAAAACAGGCATACAGATATATGCAGTCTGCATATTCGTTGAAAAATCCGGAGGCTTTGAAGACGCTGGGAGATATATACAGTGATTTGGCGGAGACGTGCTACCGTTTAGGAAAGGTGGACAAGGCAAGGCGATATGCACATGAGGGGCTGCACAGCTATGTAAAGGCCTGTGGCTCAGAGGAAGCGTATGCAGGTTATATCAGTGAGGCGCCATACCGCTTTGGGGAGCTGGCAATGCTTTACTTTTATATGGGGGATAAAGCCAAGGCAGAGCACTACGCAAAAGAGATGGGAAATCATGTGCGCTGTAGCTTCTGCAGGCAGGGGAAATGTTATGAACAGTATTTGTGCTATGCGAGAATGGCAGAGGCAGAGGGTAATTATGAGGAAGCACTGAAGCAGTACCGGGCGGCAGGGGAATACGGGCCTGAGGACTGTGAGGTTCAGGTTGCCATTTTGGAAATGCAGGAAAGGCTTGCAAAAAAATAGAAGCAGGATAAGGATTTAGGGAGTATGATTATAGGAATTGATTTAGGGACAACAAACAGTTTGGCAGCTTATTTTACGGCGGAGGGTCCAAAGCTGATTCCCAACCGTCTGGGGGAGCGTCTGACGCCATCTGTAGTCAGTATTGATGAGGATGACCAGATTTATGTGGGGCAGACCGCAAAGGAACGCATGCAGCTTTATCCCGAGAGCAGTGCAGCTGTATTCAAGCGGGATATGGGAAGCGACAAGAAATATAGGCTGGGGACTAAGAGCTTTACGGCAGAAGAATTATCCTCCTTTGTGCTGCGTTCCCTCAAGGAGGATGCGGAGCATTTTCTGGGTGAGGAGGTTACCGAGGCGGTTATCAGCGTGCCTGCATATTTCAATGATATGCGCAGAAAGGCGACAAAGCGGGCGGGAGAACTGGCAGGACTCAAGGTGGAGCGTATTATCAGTGAGCCAACAGCGGCAGCCATCGCCTATGGGCTTTATGCCAACGAGGACAATGCCAAATATCTGGTGTTTGATTTGGGCGGCGGCACATTGGATGTGTCTATTTTAGAGTACTATGCACCGGTGCTGGAGGTCAGAGCGGTAGCAGGAGATAATTTTCTGGGCGGCGAGGACTTTACCAAGGTGATAGAGGATCGTTTTTACCAGAAGCACCCGGACATTAAGCGGGAGAGTCTGACATACAGGGAACAGACAATGATTCATAAGCAGGCGGAGCAGTGCAAGCTGGGGTTTGCCGAGCAGGGGATGTCCTCCATGCACTGTAAAATCGGGGACGAGATGGTGGAGATGGAGCTCTCCCTGCGGGATTATGACCATGCCTGTGAGGAGCTCTATGAACGGATTCGTATCCCGGTAAAGCGGGCTTTGGCGGATGCAAAGCTCAAGTTGACAGAGATAGATAAGATTGTACTGGTGGGCGGCGCTACAAGGCTATCCAGCGTGCGGAGCTTTGTGAGCAGGCTGTTCCACACATTTCCAAATACAAATATTAATCCCGATGAGGCGGTAGCGTTAGGTGCGGCCATTCAGGGAGCTATGAAAGAGCGGCAGGAGGCAATCAGAGAGGTCGTTTTGACGGATGTATGTCCCTTTACACTGGGAACGGAAGTTGTGGTGGACTTAGGGGATAAGCATTTAGAGGGCGGGCATTACTGTCCGATTATTGAACGCAATACAGTGATTCCGGCGAGCCGTACCGAGCGTATGTATACAGTGCATGACAATCAGGTCAGGATGCATATCAATGTACTTCAGGGAGAGAGCCGCCTGGCGCGGAATAACCTGGAGCTGGGCGTGATTGATATTGATGTACCCCGGGCAAAGGCGGGGGAGGAATCCGTGGACGTAACCTATACCTATGATATCAATTCCATCCTGGAGGTGGAGGTTACGGTAGTGTCCACTGGCAAGAAAATGCGCAAGGTAATCAAGGGGCAGTATACGGAGATGACCGATGAGGAGATTGACCAGAGGTTTAAGGAATTATCCTATCTGAAGATCCATCCCCGCGACCAGGAGGAAAATAAGCTGGTACTGCTCAGGGGAGAACGCCTTTATGCGGAGAGCCTGGGCATTGACAGGGATTATTTAGAGCGGGAGATTGAAAAATTTGAACTGGCATTGAACTCCCAGGACCAGCGGCTGATAGACAAGGAG
>CAMWOF010000015.1 GCA_947175805.1 uncultured Clostridiaceae bacterium | reverse complement strand
AGGTATTATCCTCAATTGCTTTTCCTTCTTTTCATTCCGTTTTTATAAAACACTATTTATAAAACTCATCCAAAACCCTTGCCAGTTCCTCCGGCTTATCAACATTCACCTCATGACCTGCATTTTCTATCATAACAAATTTTCCATGACATAATTCGGCTAATTCCTTTGAAGCCTTCATGTTAGCCTTATCCTTCTCCCCGCAAAGCACAAGAACAGGGCAGGAAATTTTCTGTAAACTATCACTATAATTCAATTCCGTCATGGAACGGGATAGTTCAATAAATTGCGATTTCCCTAGTCCTATCTGTTCAAACATGGATTGCGGCATACATCTGAAAATAAGATTCTGAAATGCCAACAGCATTTTAGGCACTTTATACTGTGTACCTATCAGCACTAACGAATGTACCCTTTGGGGATGTTCTATTCCATATTGCAAAGCAAGAACACCACCCAATGATATGCCGCAAATATCAAGTAGTCCGGCAAATTCGTCACAAAATTCTGAAAAAGCCGAATACAAATTTGTATAATTGCTATCCCTCTTTTTTAGCATTGCAAATAAATCAGGCGTTGCTTTGTCCGACTGCACAGTCATATTGTCCATCGTCTTTTCCCAGCTAAAAGGCGTCTGCCCTAAACCGTGTATAAATATATGCTGCATACTCTTATCCCCACTACATCTATGTATGGATTCCCCTAACACTCCTCCTACTCCGATAACCGCAGACTTAACTCATACTGGAAGGAATCCAGTCTGTTATTTTCCATGGTCACCGCCAATCGCCACCACGGCATCTATATTATGACTTTTCAAGTTGCGAGCTGCCTGTATTCCGGCTTCAGAAATCTTTCACTCCTGCTGGTAAATAGTATGGTTCCACCCTGATGATTGATATTCCGCACCGTTTCCACACTCATAGGTATTGTCTCCCAGTCAATCAGTCCATCGTAGCCCCTTAACACACCTACTACTTCTATGATAATCCTTTCATACTTTAATTTTGAATGTCAATCCGGTCTTATACTATAAAATATACACTATTGCATCTTTTTTGGCAACTTGTAAAACAAGGACCCTTTACAGATAACAAATATAAATCATTTACATATGTTGCCCAATATAACATATGTAAGAAAGAATCTCATCCTATATGATATGAAATAAGAAAGGGGACAACATTATGTCAATTCACATCGCAGCATATGCATCAGGAACAGCATCTGTACAGGGAGGAACACAGACAGCTTCGGGAAAGCCCGTATGGAATCCCAATAAGGTATAAAGGCAGCTGAAAAAGCGACAAAGGAAAAGGCAGAACAAAAGAAAGCTACCGAATATTTGGCTGACGGAACAATGGCACCACAAATAGAAGATACGCCACATTTTGACCAGAGTGTATAGAGGTTGTGGCAAAAATTCATGCAATTATTTTCACTTTACTTAAGAAAGCATTCCTCCCTACATTTGAAACAGTAGGGAGGAATGCCCTAAGTCTTATAGTTCTTTACTATGTTGTATATGTATTCCAATATGCCCAATTCCTAAGATTATCGCAGCAATTGCAAGCCATATAACTTTACCATATATACCAAGCAAGAAAAAAGCAATGACAGGTAATGTTGCTCCTGCAAGGGGAACACCCAGGAAGCTGCTATAAAAATCTGATAGTTTTCGCTCACTCCGAAAATAACGAATCCACCATAATTCATACATTGTCATTAACATAAGAGCTGCAATAAGCCACCACGTCCAATTTGACCATCCATGTATATTAAAATCATCAAAAATCAACGCACATGCTGTAGTCAAAACCTCACCTATTTTTTCAAAAATAAGAAATATCTTATTTTCATTTTCAGAAGTATATCCTTGTGGCTTTTTTCCTGTCCAAATTGTATTAGGAATGAATAGCAATAGTAAAAATAGCAATCCTACATACGAAAATCCAAAATGTCCTGTCATTTCTTTATTCCTCACTATCCGTTAAAATTTTCTTTGCTTCTTCACACCATTCTAAATAAGTGCGATAGGTTTTAACTCCAAACTCCACTGTAATCAAATAGTATTTGTGGGCAGTATCCTCATCCAAATAATCTTTTAGGGCTTTTTCTGCTTCCAAAAGATATGGGAGCTCTTTTTTGATTTTTTCCTCAAATGCTTTTATATGTGATAATGCCTGTTCTGTGTTTTGCTCATTTCCAAAAAATAATTTGAGCAGTGTTTCATAACGGAGTTCATCTTTTTGGACAGGTAATGCCAGCCATTCCTTGAGATAGCTCCGTCCCGCATCTGTTATGGTATAAATCAGTTTATTTCTTTTATTTTCCGTACCTTCTCTTTTAGTAGCCAATCCGCAATTAACCAAGTCGCTTAATGCCGGGTAAATGCTTCCGTAGCTTGCACCCCAAAAATATTTTAGTGTTTTATCCATTCTTTTCTTTATTTCATATCCCGTCAACTCTTCATGACTCAATAAACCTAAAATCACACAATCAATCTTTTTCTCATTTGCCATTGTCGTTTTCCTTCCCTAATCTCTGCCCTTACATAATCCAATCCTCTATGTATCAGATTGATACATTTATTATATATCAGTTTGATATATAATGCAAGATTTTTCTAAATGCAAAGAATAAGGTTTGCAATAAAAAAACAGGTATGCCACCCTGTCTTCAGAATCAAATATTGTACAAAGGCGATGCAAAGTCATAAAACAATTACGTTTTGAAGACCTTGCACCGTCCAGAACAGCCAACTTTATATCATTTGTACATTTGACAAACCGCCTGCGACGATTGCATCAAAGTAATGTTTAGCTCTTCAGCAACTCCTGATACCGCTTATCTTCTTTGAGAAAACCGTATGTTTCTTCGTCCGAAAAACATGCCAGCAGATTATCTCTCAGTTCATGCATGAATTCTTCTCTTGGTTCCTGAAATGTCATATGTTCATACAGTGCAGCCTTTGAAAAATGGTTTATGTCGGAAAGACCTGCTAACATTTTCTCCATGATATCTATTGTGGCATTCACATCCTGTTCCAAGGTTGCCAGTTCCAGCTTACAGGCTCTCTCATGATACCTGCCCATTTCAAAAAGGGCGGCCAGTTCTGTCTGCTTATCTGCAAACGCATGTGCCTTTTCCATATTCTTGTCCTGTAATGCCAGCATATACATGCCATGAAATACTGCACTCATTATCTGGTAACCAGAAAACAGCAATTCCTCATAGGTCTGATATGCTTCCTGTATCCGTCCCGTTTCGCTATAAATCTGAGCCTGTTTTCTTTTTCTCTCCGGATTCTGCTCTGAAATATACTCTAATACCTCTTCCGCTTTTTCATATTGTTTTTTTCTTACATAAAACCCAAACAATACATCTGCGGCTCTTTTTCTCATATTTTCATCCTTACTATACAGAATACGGTTATAGCAGTCATAAATGTAATCATCGTATTTCTCGCAATCAGGAATATCCTTTATAATGCGCTGTGCATCTAATATCGTTGCCATTTGCAAAATCAATGATTCACAGTTAGGGTATAACTGCAATATTTTCTTTGCCCAGTTAAATACATCCTCATAAGACTCCTTTTTGAGTCTGCCGTCTGCTTCTTCGATAAAGGAACTCACTTCTTCTGCTGTCAGCTCTTCCCTAAATGACAGCAAGGTATCAAGTGTTATATCAAGAAGCCGGGCAATCGGCGCCAACAACATAATATCCGGCATGGAATTTCCGTTCTCCCACTTATTGACTGCGGGTGCTGTCACACCCAGACGGCTTGCCATCTCCTCCTGTGTCATATTCTTATTTTTCCTGTTTTCTCTGATTACTGCACCTATGTTCATAAACAACATCTCCTTTTGATGATTCATTATGCATCGGCCTTTGCTGATATAAGCATATCAGAGAATAGCATCTTCTACAATTGAGCAAAAATTAAATATTGTTTAATAAAATTAACCAGCAAGAAAAACACAATCAAATGCCTTATGCCCAAAGACTCACTCGAAAAATACTCTCCAAAAACACTCTCTAAAGACAATTTTAACACCGCTTGACTGCCTTCATCCTGATTCTGACATAATCAGAATACCATGTTCCATCTTTATATAAATCGTCTTGTAACTTTTCAACAGCCTTATCTATCATAGCTTCTCGGACACTATCATCAACATCGGAAAATGGCGTTTTCACAAACATATGAATCCAATCCTTTAGACCGTTCTCGCCAACAAGCTTTGTCGGTCGGTCAAAAAGGATTGCATATTTTACTTCAAACCCTGCCTGCTCAAGAAGCACAGAATATTCTCCGATTGTCGGAAAATAAAATGGCATTTTATATTGATATCCATACTCGGAAAACACCTTTTCCAGTTGCAAATGAATGAGTCTGTTATTGCCATATCCGCCAAATTCAAATACAAACTGTCCATTTATTTTTAAAGCACGATACACACATTCCAACATGCTGCTTTGTTTTTCTTTATCAATCCAATGAAATACTGCATTTGAAAATACAGCATCCACCGGCTCCGGCAATACAAAATCCGTTGCATCTGCCTGAATAAATTCAATGTCAGGATGATTTTTTCTCGCAATATCCAGCAACTCACCGGATGCATCTATGCCCTTTACCGAAAAACCTTTATCATGCAGAGCCTTTGTTAAAGAACCATTCCCGCATCCCAAATCCAATACACTGCTAACATCACCGGTATCAATCAATTCAATAACATCATTTCCGTATTGGGGTATAAATGAATAGTCCGATGTGTATTTTTCTGCATCCCATTTTATATTCATGATCTCATAGCTCCTCATTTTCATAAATTTCCAACTAACAAACCTTTTTTCCAAATCTAATCCTTATAGTATTCCAACATACTATGATAAAGATTTCTTGTTTGTTCTTCATCACCCCACGATAACGGATCGTCTGCATAGCACAGAATAAAAAATGGATGTTCATCCTGAATACTATTGGGAAGTTTTTTCCACAGAGCATACATTTGGGCTGCAAATCTCCTGATATCTGAACATCTGTCATAGTACTCCCTAAGCCTCTTCATGAGAATTTTCCCAAATAGGTCATAATCAAGTGTACTATAATCAACATTTGCTTCGATATAAGCAATAGCTCCCCTCACATCATTTTCCCATTCCAAATTTAAAAGCATCTCATTTGTGGGATCATCAAGAAATAATTCGTTCAGTCTTTTATGATATGCGTTCTCGGACTCTATTCCTGTATAAAGCAAAATTGCATATACTAATAACTCTTCCATAATACTTTCCACCAATTCAAATAAAAAAGGAGCAGCAGAGAGAGTTATCTCCCTCTGCGCTTCTCTTTCTTTTTCTGCTGTTTCAGCTCATACTGTTGCCTTTTTTCTGCTTCCCGCTGTTCCCGGGTCACAAGCCTACGTTTCATTTTTGCCTGCTCCTGCCGCAATTTCAAAGCCTGCTGCGATTTTGTGCCAATTCCGATATTTTGTACCGACCTATGCACTTCTCGCTGTACCCGTTTAGGATTGCATTTCATTGCTTTTTCGTCAACTGACACAGCCGGACTTTCTTCACTCCGTTTCGGTCGGTGCAAAACCAACGTCCGCCGGACGTTGTGCACCCCACCAGCTCTGCAGGATATTTCCTGCGTTGTACCCACAGGGCATGCAATGTTTTATCTTTGTAGGGGTATTTTAGCATATTAGGGGGGAGATTGCTAGAGAATTTAACCGCAATTCATCACAAGCTGTTCAAAGGTCACACCATATCTAAATGCAATATCCTTTGCGTAGCTATTGTTATCCGGCTTACATATTTTTGCCTTATAGAGTCTTTTCCCCTCTTCAATTCCCATAACAAGACTGGCAAAGACGCCCTCACCCTCCAATGCATTTAAATTCTCAATATCCGCAGCCAATTCATGCATATGTGTATTATAAATACAATTCACATGCGAGAGCTTTAAGTAACGCATTAAATCCTTTGCCATATATAACCCGTCTGAAAAACTGGTGGTCGCATAGGTCTCATTAAGCAAAAGCAGGCTGTTTCTTTTCATAGATTTCACAATATGATTGATCCGCATTGCCTCCTCTCCCAGTCTTCCAAAAGAAATCGTATCATTTTCATCTGCCGGAAAATGTGTGAAAATACCCGAAACAATACTTGCCTCCATCTGGGAACAGGGAACAAATGCACCTAATTGCATAAATACCACTGCCTGTCCTACCGCCTGTGTAAGTATCGTTTTGCCACCACGGTTCGGACCGGTAAGAATATATAAATTATGGGTATCATCAAATGTCAGGTCATTGGAAACCATGTCATTTATCCCCTCTTTTATCATAGAAAAAGCAAGACGTATGTTATATAAATCACTGATACGCAGTACCCCCGTATCATCAGGTACCAGCAATGGTCTGCTGATTGCGAAATCATTTTCCTCAAGCTGCTTAAACATTCTGACAATCTGTAAATACATCTTAATTTCCGGGATAATTTTTATAAAGCCATAGCCCTGCAGATTCACATATTTGGCAAGGCTTTTTTTCAGCTTTGTCAAAATACTTCCCATTGCCTGCTCTATATTTTTTGTCAAGTCAAGCATCAGACTGCTCCGCTCTGTTAATGGTGCCTGTTTCATTTTATGCACAAGCTGAAAATCACCATTGTTCAACGCAGCGCTTTTATAAATAAATTCCTTAAATCCGCTCATGATACTTGTGCTTTCACTTACCTTATTGTCATTCACAGAAGTCAGAATAACCTCTGTAGCATTGAGATTTTCATCCAGATTCACCCCTAGCGTGAGACTCTTTATCTTGGAAATGTCATCTGTCAGAGCAACAATATCTTCCTGCAGTTTTGCAAAACCACTCTCGTTATAAATGGTATCCAGCAGAACCTTCATCCGCCGCAGCCCTGTAGAAGATATATCACTGCCGGAAAGTGTGTCGCGCAATCTGGCAACTGCCTCCACATACACCTGCAATTCCTTTAAATAATTTATCATTTTCCAGAGTTGCTGCTCCTTTTGATCCGGCTGGTTTATGCGGAATTTCTGCAAATCATCCAATGTCTGCAAGGACAAAAGTGCCTCCGAAAACTCGCCACACAATTTTTCATTACTGTAAAAATCAGAAAATATTTCCTGTCTGTAACGAATATCTTCTACATCACAGCACAAATTAGACATCTGCTCCAACAGAAAATTATATTCGGCCTCTGTCTCAGTAAATATGCGGCAAATGTCCTGCAGCCCTAAATCCTTGATAACATTTTTCTCCAACAAAACGGCATGTGTCTGCATAGTATTAACATCCCGCCATAATAAGGAGAAGTTATCAAATTGTATCTGATTATTTGTTTGTTTCATGGTCTCCTCCTCCATCTTTCCTTCCAACACCCTGTTTTTGCATCATATCCTCAAAAAATTCCAGTCTCTTTATCATTCTCTCTCTGCTGTCACCTTCTCTGCAAATCAGGGGATTCAGCCAGAACATATTTAACAATGCGATGATTTCCGCAAGCTCTCTCGGATAATCTGTGCAGATAGAACCATCCGCTATACCTTCCTCCAGCATTGGCTGAATAAAATCAGGTGCCAGCGTTTCATAGACCGACGCAAGCTGTCTGGAAAGCATCTGGGGATTTTTTCTCATATCAGGAGCTGTCGGCATTGGAAAACTTCCTTCTTCTCCACCGGTCATATGCTCAAATATGAATTTTAGCTTATCATATCCTGTCAAAGAAGGGTTTTCTTTGACTGATTGCAAAAAACGATAAGCCTCTTTATCCATTTCCCGCATTACAGCATCTAATATCTCTTCCTTCGAGCTAAAATGGTGATATACAGCCCCCTTTGTCAGACCACCTAAGGAATCAATAATGTCCTGTATGGATGTATTATCATATCCTTTGGTCATAAATAAATGAAGGGCTGCATCTAATATTTTTCTTTCTGTTTCTTCAGGATATTTATTTCTAGACATATGTCCTCCTCTCTTTATACATACCAACGGTATGTATAAAACATATCAGATTTCCTATGATGTGTCAAGCTAGAAGTTTCCTATTTCATTAAAAAAAGCACATAATACGGTCAATCCCTTTGTCCGTATCATGTGCTTTACGCATAAAACTCATTATTTTTATCCCACATCAACAATATAATAATCCAGCAATTCCCAAATCCAATCTCTTAAATCTGTAAACGCAAACCCCAGCGCCTTCGCCTTATCCGTGTTAATGCTGTATTCCGGTGTTCCGTTATATGGCGCTGGTTCGCCATTCCTGTCCAAAACAGCCTTTTTACCTGTCCTCTTTTCTACATACTCTAATATTTCCCTAACAGAAATTGTATTGTCAGAACAGCCATTGATTGCTCCGGAAAAATCCTTTTCCGCCAAAAATGCGAGAAACCTGCCAGCCTCATCAGAGCGGATAAAACCCATCTGACTATCCGCATTGTCAATATACATTGGCATTTCCTTTATAACATGTTCTACATAAAAGCGTAACCGGTTCGTGTAATCATCTGTGCCTATTACAAACGGATATCTGACCGCAACCGCATTCACATTTTTATAGACCTGATAGAGGGCACACTCTGCCTGTCTCTTCACCTCATCATAAGCCGCATCCGCTCTGTTACACCAGACCAGGGTCTTCTTCTCCGCATCAAAATCTTCTTCGCATGTATTGATTTTAAGAGGTTCATACACTGCAGTACTGGACATGTAAATATATTTATCACACTCCAAGACATCCAGCATACATTTAATGTCATTGGAGCAATAGGCGATTTTATCAATACACACATCAAAATGCTTCCCCGTCAGTGCCGATTTCACACTTTCGGAAATTCCTCTGTCCAAAATAATTCTGGATACCCTATCTCCAAAATCATCCTTTGCATTTCCTCTGGTAGCGATTGTAACATCATGCCCCTTTGCCAGTAATGCATCCACCATGGGTATGCCGAAAAACCTTGTCCCGCCTATAACTAGTATATTCATAAGCTACTCCTCCCTGCTTTGTCATCTTCACAGTTGGTTTGAAATATACAAAAGCCAAGACAAAATATATCAAATACCATTATCCTTTATATACTTTCGGATCTCTACAATAATATATTCTGCTGATTCCAACTGTTTCTCCGTCTCTTCTAATGAAGCAATAAAGAAATCATCATAATCGCTGTTTTCTCGTTTACGTTGTAAATTTGCCAATTTTTTGCCGACTTCTCTAGGAAATTTGTCTGTTGCAATATAATTTTGATTAAAATATGCCACCACGTCTTTATGCCGCTTAAAATCAACTCCCTCTAATGCAAGAACAGCTTTGACTGCATAAAATGCAGCATAATAGCATCGATTAATTGCATCTTTATAATGCTCACTTTCCACACACCATTTTGCAGTCTCCATTGTTTCTAATGCACTATCTATTCGATAATGACACAAATCCTTTTCTTTGTTATCCATTTATCTCAACTCCCTCTTTTTTCACATTGCGATAAAATGGCAAAGCATCTACCCAATACTCAAATTGCTGCTCATTTTTAATAATTGGTGATATATGAATACCATGCTCCATCTCTATGTCATATGCCAACTCAAATATAGCTTCTTCTACTTTTTCAATCTCTTTAACCGGCAAATTTACCAGAATCATAACATCAACATCTGAATCCTGTTGAAAATCACCTCTGGCATAAGAACCATATAAAATAATCTTTGATAAATCATTTTTTAACAAGTTTCTTAGCTGTACAGAAAATCCATATACAATACTTCTTATTATGTTTGGCATATTATCACCTACCTTTTTCTGTTAATATTAATAACCCAAAATCATCTTATCATAACTATACTCAATTCTCAATGTAACAATATATCTCCACAACATTAAGCAACTTATTCTTAAATTCTCCATTCTGTAATAATCCAGCAAAGATTACATCTCCGATAAAAATGCTTCCGCAATATCTCCCAATCCGTAATCGGATATGATTGTCTTTAACCCCATTACGATTTCCTCTCTGCTGAAATTGTTTTTCTCAAGAAAGTCATCATCTTTTTTATTTAAGTGGGCATAAAATAGCAACGCCGTCTCAAGCTTGTACTTTTCATCATCCTCTGATAAATCAAATAACTCGTCTTCCGCCTCGTTGATATTTCCACTATCCACCATATGCAATAGCTCCTTCAGGACCTCTCCATATTTTGTCTCTGATAACATTTCTTCTGCTGGTGAATCCATATCTATATCAAAAATCAATTTTAGTATGGTTCTGACCATTTCCCTAATCAGCCGCATGACATAGTCTTGTTCCTGCATTATGATTCTCTCCTCTCGTCAGTCTCCCTGCATCTGATTATGACATTGTCTGCACCTCAAGTACATACCTTCCGTCTAAATGTTCAAAACCATTTTTCTGATAATATCTAATCAATCCTTCATTTTCAGCAATCAGAATAATATACAAATAATCCTTGTATTTCTCTTTCACCCGATGAAGCAGTTCACCACCGATTCCAATGCCCTGATATTCGGGATTGACACACAAATAATGGACATAGGCCGTCAATTCCCCATCGTCTATCGCATTAACTAACCCAATCAGCCTGTCGTCCTTCCATGCAGTGATTACCGTTTCGCAGTTATCTAATGCCTTTTTTAACCTTACCGGATATTTCCCCGACAGCCAATCCACAGATAAAAACAACTGCTCTAAATCATCTTCTGTATAGCTTTTATCATATTTATATGTAAGCTCCATGGTTACCTCCTATTCCTCTATTCTTCTACTATACCGTTATCTCTATCTGGTTTCCCTCAATCCCCACAATGCAGCTTTCGTAATATCCGTCTCCTGTTGTACGGGGCCCGCTGACCACCTCATAACCATCTCCTTTGAGAACCTCGGTAATTTCATCTACCTTTTCTTTACTGCCCACACTAAATGCTATGTGAATATACCCTGTTCTCGTTAGTGTCTTTTCGGCATCCTCCATTGACGGCTTGTGCATAATCTCTAATCTTGCCCCATCGTCAAAGGTTAAAAAGTAAGAACGAAAATTCGTTGTCTTATTATGATATCCATCGTTAGATACAGCTCCTAAGTATTTTATAAAAAAAGCCCTTGCCGCTTCCAAATCATTTACATACATTGCCACATGTTCAATTTTCATATGAGCCTCCTTTATTATCTCCTTACGCTGCCGGACAACCTGCTTTTCCATCTCATCATACACCAAAACATCCCCATTCTCCGCTGTTATTTTACACGTTCTTTTCTCCTTATATCCCCGTTTCAAATACAGCTCCTTCGCCGCCAGTGAAGAATCTATATGTATCTGACTGAAATTCTCTGCAATCAAACTTTCAGCAAAATCCATGAGCCTGCTGCCATATCCATGCGACTGATACTTAGGAAGAACAAACAATCGGTTTATTGCATTCTCTTTGATTGTTATCGTTCCCACTAGACAACCATCCACCTTCAACAAATATACAATGCCATTTTTTATATCGTCCAGCACATTTTGTCTGCTATGGTGTTCCAGGAAAAAATCAACCACGCCAGGCGCATAGTAGTGGGAATATATTTCTGATATGGTTGTATGTGTGATTTCAAGAACGATATCCAGTTCTTCCTCTGTTGTCTTTTTTATCATACTGCACCTCCATATCCGTAAATCTCATAAGCATCATATTCATAATCCAAATGATACCCCAGTTTTTTAGCCAACGCAACTGACCATAAATTCTGCGCATCCCAGCTGGGATACAAGCCTCTGTCAAGACATGCCAGTATAAGCATTGCACCACATATAAAAGCCAGTCCCCTTCTGCGATATTCTTCCCTGGTATCTATTTCAATCTCAATACCCCCAAGATAAGCAGAGTAGGAAGATGCCCCTGAGACAATGACACCACCTTTGCGAATCACAACACCTACCCCAAAGCTCTGATACGTCTGCCAGTCTGCAAATTGTGATACTAAATCCCTGCACCATGGCTCTTTTTTGCAATCGAGATAGCTTGCCTCATCCATAATATTTATTGTATATTCTGATGGAAGCTGCGAAACAATACGTTTCAGCTTGTTTTTATCGAAAATATCCTGCTCCTTCTTCATCGCATACCGCACAACTTTTTTCGCTCTTGTCCCATAATATTTTTCAATCATCTGTGCCCACGCATCGTTCTGACCGACAGCAATGATGAAATTCTGCCTGCACCACGCCGGTTTAAAAGCCACTAGCTCCTCAGAAGGCTTTCCCGCAAAAAAACAAAAATCACCTAATATTGCCATCGCCGAAGAGGGATTTTCTATATGATCTGCATAAACATGCCCCATTACACCTTGCAGGCATGCCCAGATGATTGTCTCATTCCAGCCGGCAAAAATACCCTCTGCATTTTTCCTCTCATGCATTTCATATATCATTTACTCTCTCCCGTCTCTTTGTAATCCACTTTACCCTGCCATATACTTCCCAACCGAAGCCCCTGCTTTCTATGGCAATTCCATCTCATTATGCATGTCCACAAATCCAAATTTCTCGTATAGCGGTCTTCCCATCTTGGTCGCCTCAAGGGAAATTGCTGTGACACCCTTCTGTCTTGCATCGGCAACCAAAAGCTCTAGTGTTTTATAGGCAATACCTAATCTACGATACTCCGGTTTTGTATACATATTCATAATATATGCTTTATTTCCGCTGGGATTGTGATAGGTGGGCATCACTCTGAAATAACTCACGCCTCCTGCACCGACAAATTCATTTCCATCAAATACGAGATATGCGGTATGCGTTCCATTCGATAACGAATCTTTATAGTATTCATAGGATTCCTTTTCCACTTCAGACATATCCACATCCTCAGTTAATCCATTAGCTGCTCTCAGCACTTCCAGTCTTGATTTTGTTAAAATATCAATATCTTCTATTGTTGCTTTTATATATGTCAAATCCATATGTATAACTCCTCTATTTCTTTGCCATTTCCTTCCCAATATTCATCATTTCTGTTAATTCTGACATGTATTTCCTCCTCTATTCCACACTTCCATCCAGCCTTCACAAATGCTTAAATCCATTGTATAAACGCTGTCTTATCCTCACTGTTATAGCCCGCATTCCGATAAAAATGCAAAGTACTTTCCTCCTTTGAACCCGTTAGAAGCATCAATTTATAGCAATGCTCCTTAAGTGCAATTTCCTTAGCATACTCCAAACAGGCTGTTGCGAACCCCTTGTGCCTGTATTTTGCATCTGTGATAACATTTTCCACAAAGGCGTAGGGCTGCTGATTATGTGTCAGATTGGGAATAATCACGCAAACACAGGAAGAAACAATTATCCCGTCCTCTTCTGCTACGATTATATGATGATCTTTATCGTCCAAAATCCTTTTCCATAACATCATCAAATCCTCTGTCTGCTCCGGCATGGGATTGTTATGTAACTGCGTATATAATGACATTAACCCAATAAAATCATTCTCTGTTATTTCACGAATCATTTCCTGTTCTCCTATTTTCATATCCCATATACTCGTAGTCTTTAGATTTCAAATTATTTATGCATGCTTTTTAAATTTCAAAATCCACAGACTTAAAATTACTGTAATATCTCCCTTTTGTTGCCGTAAATTTCAATACACAATAATCCGGGTCCGTTACACCCTCTTTATAATACATGGTGTCACCCACCTGCCATATTCTTTCTTTTGCTTCCGGTGTTTCCAATACTTCTATCGTCCCAACCAGACTGACACCACGAAAGAATCTTTTATCTATAAAATAGATACTTGCCTTGTTATTCTTCTTGAAACATTTTACCTTGTTAGAAGATGTATTGGTTGAAAACCAAAATATTTTAATACCTTCTCTTTCTCTTGGTTTTAACATAGCCTTCGTAATGGGAAAACCCTCGGCATCTACATATGCAATAAAGCTTGTTTTGGATTTATCAATCATTTTTCCTACAGTTTCTTCTGGATTTTTCATAAAAACATCCCCCTATCAAAACACTACTACCAGCAACATTTTAAACTGCTCCTGCCCAAATACTGCGTGAGGATGCTTTGCAGGCATCACAATAGATTCTCCCTCATGCAGCTCGTAGCTTATTCCATCAATGGTGATTTTACCAACACCATCCAAACAGGTAACAAACGCATCCCCACCAGACTCGTGGGTACTGATTTCTTCTCCCTTATCAAAGGAAAACAGTGTCACACTTAAATGCTCATTTTGTGCCAGCGTTTTACTTACAACCTGCCCCTGCTGATAAGCTACCTGTTCCTTTAAAACCATTACCTCTGCTTTGCTGATATTTTTCATTCCACTCATAGCAACATCTCCTCATCATTTTTATTCTTTAAGATAGCGCCTTCCGTAAATCTGAAATGTATTGTTTTTGCTGTCTATTTTTCCATCAGCCTCAGTATAACACACTACCCTTTTCTTCACCATGAAAATATTTCTATAAAACAAAGACAGAGCAGTTTCCCGCTCTGCCTAATTATATAAATTTAATCAAGATTTTTTACAGTCCTTGTTCTAACGATTCTAGGCTGTCATAATAGCTTGAAAAATGATAAATTCATTTCACAGCTATGTTCTTTAATAATTTTAACTCCTGTTCTGAATAATTTGTATCCAATATAAATTTCATAACTACCTCTATCTTAATGTTTCTTGTAAGTGTATCTATGCCGATTACACGCACATAACAGTTACATAGGTTTTAGATTTTTATTGAGCCTATCCACCATCCAGGCAATTCGCTTTTCCCGTCCGGCATCTGTCTTTGCATCAAAATACGCTCGTGTGTAAGTTTTCTTTACTGATAAGGACATAGCCCTAAAATTTGTGAAGGCAGGCTCATACTCTTCCAGCAATGCGGATAAGTAAGCAATTTGTTCCTCTGTAATCTCCATGGGTTTTGGAGCGTCCCACTGACCGTTCTTTTTCGCTTCCTCTATTTTCTTTCTGCCGAAATCAGTCATAAGCCCCCGTTCTTCAAGCTTTTGAACCAATGCCTTATTTTTCTCTGACCACTTACTATTCTCCCTGCGCATAGAAAAATATTTCTTATAAGTTTTATCGTCAATGCTTTGCATCTGTCCGTCAATCCATCCAAAGCAGAGAGCTTCTTCCAGCG
>CAMWOF010000014.1 GCA_947175805.1 uncultured Clostridiaceae bacterium | reverse complement strand
TTTTGTTATTTTGCACAATGAAACAGTATGTGTATTGGAGTTTCGCAAATGCCTAGAATTACGTATTTAAAGAGGAGGAATGGTGAATTTGCGCATAATCTGTCGAAGGCTTATAGGTGTAAGGGCGGCAAAAACTATTTATACTGTTGAGTTGCAGATAGTAAAAGGATGTGGGCAAAGGAGGACTGCATAATGGAAGCATTGTGGTATGATATTTTCAGGGAGGGCAGTATATATGCATATGTCATTATTGGCATTGGACTGGCGATGGTGCTGCTACGCTGGGCAGCCTTCGGGTATGTGGCATTTGTGGTAAAGGCGGCAAAGAATATGGGAAGGACAAAAAACAGGTATTTAAAGTCGGTGAGAAATGCTTATGATAAAGAGATACTCCGCCATGAGCAGGTGGACAATGTGTCTGTATTTGTGGAGTGTGAGCTGTCTAGGCTTTCTTGTATGGGAATGTCGATTCCCTTTGTGGACAGGCTGAATGTGCAGGGGATTCTGCTTGTGGTGTGTGCCTGTTTTGTAGGGATGGTGCAGGGCTATTATGAGCAGTGGGACACGCAGACCATGAGTGTTTTGTTATTATTTTCTCTCATAAGCTTTACGCTTCTGCTGACCCAGGAAAATCTGCTCAGCTTAAATGAACAGCTGGATTTGCTGGAAATCCGGGTGGTGGATTATTTGGAAAACAGCATAAAGGGCGATTTCCTGATGGGTGAGCGTAACCTCCAGAAAAAGGAGCGTTCCCTGCTCCTGGCACAGCAGATGGAGGCAAAGATGGAGATGGCGGCAAACCGGCAGCCCGTCGCAGACATGATAGAAGAGCAGGGAGAAGAGGCCGGGCTTGACTGGGAGCAGGAAAATACCTTTATGGAGATGTTAAATGAGTTTTTCGGATAGCATGTTTTTTCTTTCGGGCGCATATACTTACTTCAAAAATGAAGTAGGGTGATAGGCATTGAACTACAAAAAACAGAGCCTGATTTTTACAGCCCTTTTGGTTGGCATGATGTTGACCGGCTGCGAGGGGAAGCACACTGCCGCGGACGAGAACGGACAGTTCATCACAGAGCAGTATACACAAGAACCTGTCACGCAGGAGCCCACCACAGCAGTCAGCGATTATGACACATTTTCCAATGAAAAATATGCATGGTGGTTTAAGCGGAACACGGAGCACCAGCAGTCCGGCTGCCAGGAGGATTTTGATATTGGACAATATGACGCATACTATGTGTCGCCGGATGCACAGGAAAAGGCGATTTACCTGACCTTTGACTGTGGCTATGAAAACGGATATTCTCCGTCAATTTTGGATACGCTAAAGGCTGAAAATGTAAAGGCGGCATTTTTCGTGACGCAGACTTTTATCAGAGATAATGTGGAGCTTACAAAGCGTATGAAGGAGGAAGGACATCTCGTGTGTAACCACACGGTGACGCATCCGAGCCTGCCTGACCTTTCTGTAGACAAGGTGAAGGAGGAGCTTTTAAGCTGCCAGCAGTATATGAAGGAGGCAACCGGATATTCCATGGACCTCTATGTGCGTCCACCGAGAGGAGAGTACAGCGAGAGGACGCTGCAGGCAAGCCGGGATTTGGGTTATAAGAGCATTTTCTGGAGCATGGCGTATCTGGATTATGACGTGAATAACCAGCCGGGAGCGGGCTATGTTGTAGAGCACTTTTCAAAATACCACCATCCGGGCGCCATTGTACTTATGCATAATATTTCTTCGGCAAATGCTCAGGCGCTGCCGGAGGTTATCCGGCTGCTAAAGGCGGAGGGATATACCTTCAAAAGCTTAGATGCGCTGCCGGATTATGGAGAATCATAAAAAAGAGATGCGCTGTCTGAAATTCATGTCTTTGCATTTCCTGATTCTGGTTATTTTACGGTTGCTATTCTGGACTTTGTTTGCTAAAATGTAAAGAAACGGTCATATGAAAATACCTGATTTTTTTACATTTAGTAGAAGGAGAGAAGAGACATGACACAAAGTATTAGTTTCGATTATTCAAACGCAAGGTTTATGGTATCCGACGAGGAAATTCAGGATATGAGCAAAAAGGTTCTTGCGGCCAGGGATGTGTTGTTGGGAAAAACCGGCGAGGGCAATGACTTTTTGGGCTGGCTTGACCTTCCCGTGGATTATGACAGGGAGGAGTTTGTCCGCATTAAAAAGGCGGCAAAAAAGATTCAGTCTGATTCGGATATTTTGATTGTAATCGGCATTGGCGGTTCTTATTTAGGTGCAAGGGCTGCAATTAGTGCTTTGAGACATTCTTTTTACAATGAAATTAACAGAGGCAAGAGAAAGACGCCGGAGATTTATTTTGCGGGCAATAACATTAGCAGTACTTATATAGAGCATTTGCTGGAGGTTGTCGGGGATCGGGATTTTTCCGTGAATGTGATTTCCAAGTCCGGCACCACCACGGAACCAGCGATTGCCTTTCGGATTTTCAAGAAGCTGCTGATAGAAAAATACGGACGGAGGGAAGCTGCCAGAAGGATTTATGCCACCACGGATAAGGAAAAGGGCGCCCTAAAGACCATGGCGGATGCCGAGGGCTATGAGACCTTTGTAGTGCCTGACGATGTGGGAGGACGGTTTTCCGTTCTCACAGCGGTGGGGCTTTTGCCGATTGCGGTCAGCGGTGCAGATATCGATGATTTAATGTGCGGTGCAGCATCTGCCAGAACCCGTTGTATACAGGATTCTTTTGAGGAGAATGACGCATTGCAGTATGTTGCCCTGCGGAATATTCTGCTCAATAAAGGAAAGACCATGGAGATATTGGCAAACTATACGCCTTCGGTGCACTATGTTGCCGAGTGGTGGAAGCAGCTCTTTGGGGAGTCTGAGGGTAAGGACGGCAAGGGTTTGTTCCCTACGGCAGTAGATTTTACGACAGATCTTCATTCCCTGGGGCAGTTTATCCAGGATGGTACAAAGAACCATATCGAGACGGTAATTAACATTGGAAGTCCGCGCGTCAAGGTTATCATGGAGCAGGATGATGATAATATAGATGGTTTGAATTACCTGGCAGGCAGAACTGTGGATTATATTAATAAGCAGGCGATGTACGGAACCGTGCTTGCCCATGTGGATGGTGAGATTCCTAACATGATGATTACCCTGCCGGAGCTGAATGAATTTACTCTGGGCGAGCTGTTCTATTTCTTTGAGTTTGCCTGCGGAGTCAGCGGTTATGTACTGGGCGTAAATCCATTTAACCAGCCGGGTGTGGAGAGCTATAAAAAGAATATGTTTGCACTGCTTGGCAAGCCGGGCTATGAAGAGCAGAAGGCAGAATTGTTAAAAAGACTAAAATAGATAATTATCTAAAAAGACTAGAATGATTCGTTTCCCCCTCCAGCCCTGTTTTGGTCTGGAGGGTTTTTTATGGGCAGAAATCTGCCTGACTTGTATCTTTTGAAATGTTTATAAAATTTATACTAAAAGGTAATATTTTTTATGCAATAACGAACAAAACTTGAACAAATTGCATAAAAAATATTGCCCTTTTTTCCTTTCTTTGGTATAATTGACAATATGAGCACAGGAAAAGAGGGAATATTTACGTTAGCTTTTCTTGTGCATTGCAGCCCATAATTATCTACAGTCAAATTTTGTAAAGGAGGTATTTGTTCAGATGAGGAAAATGAAAACAAGAGCCGGAAGACGTATTTTTGCGTCGATTCTGGCATTTGCGCTGGCGGTGGCTACGGCAGCGGGACCGGTTGGATTATCGCCCGGTGTGGCAAAGGCGGCAGGGAACGCACTTGTGGACGGGGATATGGAATTTGAGGCGTTTGATTGCACATTTGTACAGAAAGACGGTGTGCTGACGGCTACGGGATTTATCAGTGGTCAGAATTGGTATAATCCGCAGATTAAAAGCTCTGCGATTTCGGTGGAGAAGGGTACCGTTTACGAGCTGACTTTTAAGGCAAAGCTGAGCGGCAAAAACAACGGCAGGTTTGATTGGATTCTACAGGATCAGGGAAATTGGGCGGTTATCGCTGGCTATGACTCAGACGGATATGAGCCTCCTACCTACAGTGCAGGAGCAGAGGATCCAGATGCGTCAACAGAGGATCCGGATGCGTCAACAGAAGACCCGGATGCATCAACAGAGGATCCGGATGCATCAACAGAAGATCCGGACGCATCAACAGAAGACCCGGAAGCAGGGGCAGAGGATCCAGATGAAACAGAGACACCGGCAGGCGAAGACGATACTCCGGCAGCAGAGTCTGTAAGTACTTTTGCACAGACAAGAGCAGCGGATGAGGATGGCTTCGAGACGTATAGGTATACATTTACCTCTGCTATCGACAGCGCCAATGTTAAGCTGGCATTTGGTGCAGGGAATTCCGGCTTTGAGGCAGGGAACGATAATGCATTTGTTTTGAAGGACATTTCCTTAAATGAAATACAGACCGTATTGGACGGGGATACGGAATTTACTCCGGATCAGTGCCAATTGACACAGAAAGACGGTGTGTTGACAGTTGCGGAATTTGTCAGCGGTGAGGATTGGTATAGTCCGCAGTTTAAGAGTGCTGTGTTTGATGTCGAGGAGGGCGAGAATTATGTATTGACCTTCAAGGCAAAGATGGATAAAACGAGAAATTTTGACTTTAATCTGCAGGTAGATGGTACTTTGGCAAATAACGACTGGACAACTATTTACGGTTATGATACCGGGAATGCGAATAACGGATATGTACAGCCTGTTTATGATGCAGAGGCACAGGAGAATGATTTTGCCACCTACACTTATGCCTTTACTGCTCCTGCAAGCAAGAGCAATGTAAAGCTGGGCTTTGGCATGGGACGTTCAGGAGCAACAGCTGATGACAAAGGTACAATAACCGTGAAGGATATTTGGCTTTATAAGGTTGGCGGTGAAAAGGCAGATACCTCCACTGGTGCAGAATATGACTTCAGCGCAGAAGACAACTACAAATTTGATTGTGATTCTGACTGGTATGGTGATACTGATTATACGATAATCTGGCGCGATGAATTTGACGGTGATTATGACGCTGATGCCAATATTGACCCGGCTACAGGCCTGAACCTCGACAACTGGGAGGCACAGCTCGGCGATGGAACGATTGCGGCGAACAATCAGGGCTGGGGCAATAAGGAGCTTCAGTGCTACACAGGCAATGCAGCCAATATCGGCGTTAATGAGAAGCTGAGCGGAGGCACGGAAGGTGACGGCTTGCTTCGTATTACGGCGAAATACGAGAAAGATGGCTATAAATATGAAACTGAGTCGAAGAAGAATTATACATCTGCAAGGCTCCGTACCACAAAGGGTACAGAGGCGTTGTTTAATACGACTTATGGCCGTATAGAGGCAAGAATGTCTCTGCCTGCAACCAAGGGTGCATGGCCTGCGTTCTGGATGCTGCCGGAGAGCCTGGATATTTATGGTGCATGGCCGGTATCCGGTGAGATTGATATTATGGAGACTGTGGGCAGCTTTGGCAATGACGTCCACAACACTGCGTGCAGTACACTGCACTGGGGTGCACCGAACCATGTATATAAAGGCAGTGGTTATATAAAGGATGTATTGAAAAGTGATTATACATACTTCCATACCTATGGGGTGGATTGGGAGCCGGGCAAGATGACCTGGTATTATGACGGAGAGCCTATTTATACACTCGATAACTGGGAGAGCATGATTTCCGGCGCTTCTGACAGCCTGGCCTTTGATGCTCCGTTTGACCAGCCATTCTACATTCTGTTAAACCTGGCAGTGGACAGCGGACAGTTTGGCGGTGCAGCGAATAAAGCAGCCTTCCAGGGCGACATTAATATGTATGTGGATTACGTCAGAGTGTACCAGAAAAAAGAGGGCTATAGTGCTGAGAGTCCTGTCAGGGCAGACAGCGGCGACTTTAACGACGACTGGGCAGATTTCGCAGGGCAGAACCTGACGGATACGCTCACGACAGACAATATAAATACAGAGAATGCGGCAGCTTATAACGATGCAGAGGATAGCGGTGAAACTGACGGATGGAATCTGTCATACCAGTCTGGTTTTGAGGCTGCGACAGCAGAGGGCGTTACCGTAGACGGCAAGGATTATGCAAAGGTATATGTTCCGAAGGCGGGCGGCGAGGATTATGCCGTACAGTTAATTGGGCATTATGATGCAAAGGCGGGATATGCTTATAGGATTAGCTTTGACGCCTATGGCGATGGCGGTATTGTCGGAAAAACGCTTGTGTGTGCTGCAAAAGAGCATGCAAATTGGGGCACCTATGGTTCTACGCAGTTTGAGCTTACCGATACACCGAAGACATATTCCTTCCTTGTAAATCAGGTAGAGAATTTTGATACCTGCCGTGTGGAATTTGACCTTGGCGCTTCAGCAGAGGGTAATGTATATCTTGGCAATATCAAGGTAGAGATTATCGACCCTGAGGAGCTTGGCATTATAGAACATCCTGCACTGGCAGACGGCAACATTATCTACAATGGAACCTTTGATCAGGGAAATCACTATGTGGGTTACTGGACGGCAGGTCAAGATACAACGCTTAAGGTTCCGCGTTATACAACAGAGGCCCTGAAAGAAAGCGATTTAAGAGTTGTAGATGTTGCTTCTAAGACGAACTATGAGAACATTGAAAATGGCGTGAAGTATTACGAACGCCGGGCACAAATCAGTGCAGCGGCAGGGAAGACGCCGTCGATTTATCAGGCAGGCTTTGCAATGCCGGCAGACACTTATACACTGAACCTCGACCTGTATAGTGCAGCGGCAACCTCTGTGACGGCAAAGATTGTGGAGACGAATCCGGTAGAGGATGCGGACGGAGAGGTTACCTATGAGCTGACAGACAAAGTGCTTGCTTCTAAGACGATTGATTACGCAGAGGCGGGAAAAGGCAAGGTTAAGACTTATGAGTGGACCTTTGGGCTGGCAGAGGATTTAGAAAATGCAGCTTTAGTGCTCAGCTTTGCAGAGGGCGCTTCCGTACAGCTTGACAATGTAAGCTTAATCGGAGAGAACCTTGCACCTGTCGTGGATGAGACACCGGTGGATGCAGAGACAAACTATACGGTGGATGGCGGCGGAGCGTCGGCAGCCGGAACGCTGACAGAGGCGGGCGGCGTGCGTACACTGACAGGCTTTGTAAGCGGCAGCGACTGGTATGCGCCGCAGATTATCAGCGATGACTTCGCAATAGTGGCAGGCAAGAAATATAAGCTGTCCTTTAAGGCAAAGATGGAAGGAAAGAGCAATAACAATTTTGACTATATTGTGCAGGAAAATAATGGCAGTTGGACGGTATTTGCCGGATATGGCCAGTATGAGAATGGGCAGGTGCCGCAATATGAAGAGGATTCGGCGGATGCGGACGGCTATATGACTTATGAGACGGAGTTTACAGCGGGCGTCAGCCTTCCGAAGGTGCATCTGGTATTTGGTCTTGGTAACTCCGGGGTCACTAAGGCAGGGGATTGTACCTTCAGCTTTAAGGACGTTTCCCTCACAATGGTAGAGTCTGGGGAAGAAGGCGGCGATGTAGAGGTTATTCCTGGTGACGGTGCAATTAAGTACGAGCTGGATGGCGGTGTGAATGATGCAGCGAATCCGGCAACCTACGAAGTTGGCGCAGCGGTTACACTGAAGGATGCCACAAAGGCCGGTTATGAATTCCTTGGCTGGTCGCTGGTTCAGGGCGGTGAGGCGTCTAAGAACCTGGTGCTTGACACCAGCAAGGTGGCTTTGATTACCGTATATGCAAACTGGCAGGAGAGCAAGGAGCCAACAACGGAACCGGATACAGGCGATCAGCCGACAACGGCACCAGACACAGGTGAGCAGCCGACGACGGCGCCAACTGCCACAGAGACACCTACTACGGAGCAGCCTACTGTACCGAAGAAGGGTGCGACTGTTTCAGATGAATCAGGCTCAAACGGTGTGTATAAGGTAGAGGTATCCAGTGCAACGAAGGGTGAAGTAATCTATACAAAGCCGGCAACAAAGCAGGCAACCATCAAGATTCCGGATACGATTACGGCGGGCGGCATTACCTACAAGGTAACCTCCATCGCAAAAAATGCATTTAAGAATGACAAGAAGCTGACAAAGGTAACAGTCGGCAGCAATATTAAAACGATTGGCACCAGTGCTTTTGAGGGATGTAAGAAGTTAAAGACGCTGAAGCTTGGCAAAAATGTAAAGACCATTGGCAATAAGGCGTTTAAGGGATGTACTGCTCTTACTAAGGTAACGATTCCTTCCAAGGTGACAAAGCTTGGCAAGGAGGCCTTTGCAAACTGCAGCAAGTTAACAACCGTTACCATGGGCTTAGGGGTGACAGAAATCGGCGCCAGTGCATTTAGTAAATGTACGAAGCTGAAGAAGATTATCATTCCTTCCAAGGTAAATAAGATAGGCAAGAAGGCATTCTACAATTGTAAGGCGCTGAAAAACATTCAGATTAATACTACAAAACTCACTACGAAGAATGTGGGTGCCAGCGCATTTAAGGGAACACCGAAAAATGCAGTAGTAAAGGTACCGAAGAACAAGGTATCCGCTTACAAGAAGCTTCTTGTTAAGAAGGGATTAAATAAGAAGGCAACTGTTAAAAAGAGATAACAGAGCATTTCTAAACAGCAAATCCGCAGATATGGGGTAAAACCCATACTGCGGATTTTTGTTGTTATTTTAAAATTCATATTTTCGCAATGCGCAGTTTTTAATGCCGAAGGCAGCAAACTCCTCGTTGGACATATCCCGGAAGTAGGCCTCGATAAAGCGGGAAATGCCGTTGTGCGCTACCAGCAGGTAAACCGTGTCAGGCTGGGCTTTGATGTCGTCTAAGAGGTTAAAAATGCGCTGCGCCATCTGAAGCATGGATTCGCCGCCATCGTAGCGGTCTATGAAATGTGCCTTTGCAGCTCTAAATTCTGTTCCGTCCCTGGGCGTGGATTCATATTTGCCGAAGTTCTGCTCCTTTAAGCGGGGTTCTTCCTCCATGGGAATTCCTGTCTCTTCAGAAATGTGCCTGGCCGTCTCTGCCGCCCGTATCAGCGGAGAGTAAAGAATCTTGTCGATGCCGTAGCTGCCGGCGGCAATTTCCCGGCCCAGGGTAATCGCCTGGCAATGTCCCTGTTCGGTCAGCGCAATATCCGTGGCACCGCAGATTTTATTTTCTACATTCCATATTGTTTGCCCGTGTCTTGTAAAATAAAAGTGTCCCATGTGACGTATTTCTCCCTCTCTAAAAGGATGGAAAGGCAATGTCACGCTCAGAGTGCGGCGGTAATTACCTCGCGTTCAATCGGTGAGCCGTTCAGCAGGAAGCTTGCCCTGCCGTTTGCAATATATATGTTTTCCTCCGTGGCGCCGATGTCGGTATCAAAATTACTGTTTATCTGGGTTGTCAAATCGGAATTCTCACAGTGGACGTGGGCAGTCTTTGTGTAGTTGCCCAGAGCGTAGGCATTTTTTCCTTCCGCAGTAACCTTTACGGATGCGTACTGGATGTGGATATCTGTATCCGCCTCCTTGCTTCCGATACCGATACATTCGCTGGAGCGCATATCAAAGCCCAGGTTAATATTCTTCACGGTTACCTGGCAGCGTTTGCCGTTAATGGTGCCTATGCCAATGACACAATTGCCGCCGCTGATAAAGCGTCCCGAAACATTTTCCATGTAAACATTGGCGCTTCCCTCATAGGAGCCGATGATAGCACCGTATGCCAGGTCAAAGAGCATTTCCATGTCACAGTATTCAATAGAGATATTGGCGTCCCCGGAAATTGCACCGATACATACGCCTTGCTGTCCATTGATATTTAACTCATAGCGCCCCCGATGAATATGGATGTCTCCGCCTAATCCAGAGCCGATGCCGATGCCGTGCATGCCGTAGGTGTGGATGGTCAGGCAGCCGTCCTGTAAAAAATCCAGTCTGCCATGGCGGGAGTTAATGTCATTGCCGATGCCAAAGCATTTGCTGCTGGTGGTGGAAATGGAAAGATTCCCATCGCCCTGTAACGTCAATGTACTGCTTTCCGGTACGCGGATGCCGCCGGTGCGGAATTCGTTTTCGTTTTCTAAAATGATTTTCACATCGCAGTTTTGCCCCAGCTCAATGCACGCTGCGCCCTTTTCACCGCCCAGACTCACATTATCCAGTAAAATACTGCCGCAATAGCCGTCGGCAATCTTAATAATCAGATTGGATTGGAAGCCCCCCGCGCCGGACAGTGTAAGAATACTGTCCTCCGCATTGGAATAGGGGATATAGAGTTCGGTGTATTTATTTAAGCCCAGTTGTACCAGCGGTATGTTCCTGTCCCCTGCCGCTGTGTAGCGTTTTCTGCCATAGCGGGAGCTGGTGGTCTGGTTGTACTGTATGATTTCGTTTATAATGCGGTCATCAATCTTGGATACCGGAACCGGCTGGGGCTTTGCAGTATAGTAGCCCTGTATCAAATCCGCTCCCAGACGGATAACCTCCTTTAGCTCGTTGCTGTTCTCCACGCCTTCCGCCAAAGCAAGAATATCATTGTCGTGGGCAAATTCTATGATGTCCCGTACAAAATGCTGTTTTTGTGGATTGTCCTGAATATCTGCCAGCAGCATCCGGTCAATTTTTACATATCGCGGCATATAGCGGAGGAGGTTATTCACATTGGAATAACCTGCACCGTAGTCATCGATGGCAGTCTCAATATTGATGCGCTCATAGTTGGTCTTCAGCTCCGTGAGCTGCTCATCGCCCATCTCCGTCTCCTCGGTAAATTCTACCACCAGCCGCCCGGCATGAGGTGTCATGCGCTGCTCTAACTGCAGCTTGTCATCACCGATGAGCTGGCAGCCCGGAATACTGTTGATAAAAACCTTTTTATTTTCAAAGTAATGTGCATGTGTGTCAATATAATTGATAACGTTGAAAAAGGTAGCCCGCTCCACGTCATAGAGACGGTTTAACCGCTCTGCGCTCTGCAAAATAAGCGGCGGCGACAGCCGTTTTTCGATATCTGCCCGCATCAGCGCTTCATAGGAGACAATCTCGCCGTTTTTGGCGCTGACAATCGGCTGGAAATAGTATTTTAGGTAGTTGTTGTCCAGAATGGATGCTACCAATGTGTCATTTTCCCAGTCCTCCTCGGTCAAATCATTATATTCCGCCTGTTTCATCAAGGTCTGTTTCATGCCGTTTTTCTCGCTGACCGCATCACTGATAATATCTTCCAGCATATCCTTGTCAGAGATAATACCGGATTTTGAGCCGAAGCAGACCTTTAGCTGGTAAAAATCTGCATGCGTCTGATTGAAGGACTGGCATTTTAAGTGGAGGGCGGTAATCATCTCCTGGATGCGGGACTCCGCATTGCCTTCCGCAACAGAGGCGATAAGGAATTCGGCATTACCCATACGGCAGCAGAGCTCATAGCCCTCAAGGCTTCTGGCAATCATCTTGGCTAAATTGACAATCGCCTGATCGCCGGTCTGTCTGCCATAGGTGGTATTAATATCCTGCATATTGCAAATATCCACACATATAATAAGCAGAGAATTGCCATCGTGCATCGCATTTCTGCCCAGCTCTTCGGCGTGCTTCAAAAAGCCTCTGTAATTATAAAGACCCGTAAGCGCATCACGAATCTGGTTGGATTCCACAGTGCTTATGAGGCTTCGCATGGCATTTTGCCGGAAAAATGCTTCCATGCCCTGCATGATGCTGCGCAGCCATACCCGGTAAACCTCGCTGTAGACTCTTGGTTCATTGCCGTAGCTGATGGCAGCGTAACCGAAACAGCGGTCATCAAAATAAACCGGGGTAAATATGTAAGCAGCAGGCTCCTCCCGGTATTCTTCCAGCTCTGGCAGCAGGATAGAGGATTCAAAGGAATCCGTAAAGTCAATGCTGTTTCCGGTATGTTCATCCGCGCCGCATTTTACTACGCGGTAAACATTTTTTGTATAACCCCGGCGCAGCGCATCCTCACTAATCATAAAGTCAGAATGATTCCAGCCTTCATTTAGGCACAAATGAAAGCTCTTGAACTTCCGAATCTGGTAAGTGTATTGAAAAACGGTATTAAAATAGCTCTGATAGTCTGTCTGAGCCAGCAGGTCATCCATAATATGGTTAAAGCAGGAATAAAAGCTGGACGTAGACAGCTCTGTATCCCAGTTCTTTCGGAGGGTAGTCGGGGTCTGCGCCTTGTAGGAGCAGCCACAGCTTCCGCCGATAAACAGGGGCGCTTTCGTCTGAAATTCAGGAATCTCCCGCTGATGAATGGAGGCGTCAATCCACTGGGCGGCGTAGACACCTACCTCTTTTGCCGGAATGTCAGCAGAGGTCAGCGGAACCGGGCTGGTACGCCCATCTTCGATGGAATCATAGCCAATAATGGCGATATCCTCTGGAATATGGATGCCGTGTTTTGCGAAGGCGGCGGAAACGCCGATGGCCATACAGTCATTTGCACAGGCAATGGCATCCGGCAGGTGCTCCGGGTCACGCATGAGCGTATCTACCATCTCGTCCCCGCTGTCGTACCAGTAGGTGCCGTAGAAAATCTTGTCTTCAGAAACAGGAAGCCCGTGTGCCTCCATGCTGTCCTTGTAGCCCTGCAGCCTCTGGATGGAGTGGATATGCTCCTTGATGCCGTTTAAAAAAACGATGTCCCGGTATCCGTGCACCTCAATTAGATGATCCACCAGTTTTTTCATCGGTGTCCGGTGGTCAATCATGAGGCTTTTAAAAAATCGGCTTTCTTTGTCGATGGCGAGCACTGGTCCCTGGAAGTTGTCATGAATCCGCTGCTCCAGCGCATCAGCTACGCCCGGTGTCTGTATGGTGTCAAGCAGTATGATTATCGCATCCAGTATATTATAATTAACTAATCGGAAGATATTGGAATCACCAATTTCCCGAAGTGGTGTCTCCTGGTATTTTTGATACATGGAAAAAATACACACGTCATAATCCTTTGAAAAAGCTTCTCCTAAAAAGCCCTGCATGAAAAGATTCTGTGTGTTTTCCTCGATTTGTCCGATTAGAACTCCTATTTTCTTTCGTTTCATGGAACTGCTGTACCCCCAATACATAAAAACAAAGAAAAAACCTAAAATAATAATTACATATTATTCTACTACTTTTTGGCGGTTTCTTCAACATTTTTCCTAAATCTGGACGGATAAATATTTCTATGATATAATAATCCCTGCAAGCAAAACACTGTCGTGCCTGCTTGCAGGGAAAGACAGTGTTTTATTTGCAGGGTAAACAAACATGAGCCTGGAGGACGGAGTCCGGGAAGGCGAATGTTTGTTGGCGATTGCGGGAGTGCGAAGCACGGAGCAATCGTGATTATTATAATATAAATAATCATAATATATATTAAACAACAAGGAAGGTATCCCATGGACAATCGGTTCATGCACAACAATAGAATAAAAAAATTTCTTCAGGTTCCCTTTTTGCTTCTGGCTGTGCTTGCAGCCATGAACGTGGTAATCTACGCCATGGATAAAAGAGCGGGCGGTGCAGCCACGCTGTTTGTGTGCCTGTATCTGCTGCTTCTGGTTTTGATGTACTTTCATTATAAGCCTGCGATTATGGCGGAGATGGTGGCATTTGCCTTTGAACAGGGCAAGGTGCAAAAGGAACTGTTAAAGGAGCTGGGGCTTCCTTACATTTTGGTGGATACGAGCGGAAGGCCGTTGTGGGCAAACCGGGGCTTTTACGAAATCGTGGGTGGCGAGAAAACAGCAAAGAAAAAAACACTGTTTCAGCTTTTTCCCGATTTGACAAAGGAAAGTCTGCCGATTTCCCGGGAGGAAGCGCAGATGCGCATCATGTACGAGGAAAAAAGCTTTCGGGTGGAGATGAAGCGCATATGCCTGCAGGATGCGTTGACGGACAATACTATATCTGCCTCAGATGTGGCGGAGGCGGCAAAGAAGCAGTATGGGAAGAAATATCGCAGGCTGGTGAAGGACGGCGGGCAAAATGAGCTGGAGGCAGTGATAGACGAGCACGATATCATAGTGGCAGTCTATTTTTATGATGAGACTGAGCTGCAGGCATATATTAGAGAAAACCAGGAGCAAAAGCTGGTGGTCGGCCAGATTTATATAGATAACTACGAGGAAGCGATGGACAGCGTGGAGGAGGTGCGTCAGGCGCTTCTGATTGCGCTGATTGACCGAAAAATCAACGTATATATGCAGAATATTGATGCTATTGTGAAGAAGATGGAAAAGGACAAATATTTCTTCGTATTTAAGCAGAAATATCTGTCCCAGCTTGAGACGACCAAGTTTGCCCTGCTTGATGAGGTTCGTGCAATTAATATCGGAAATGAGCTGGCAGTAACCTTGAGTATCAGCATCGGTGCAGAGGCGGATTCCTTCTTACAGGCGTATGATTCTGCTCGGGTTGCCATGGATTTGGCGTTAGGCCGGGGGGGCGACCAGGCCGTTGTAAAATATGGTGAGCGTATTGTATACTATGGCGGCAAGAGCCAGGGCGTGGAGAAGACCACCAGGGTAAAGGCGCGGGTGAAGGCCCATGCCCTGCGGGAGATTTTGGAGACAAAAGATAAGGTAATTATTATGGGGCACAGATTGCCGGATGTGGACTGCTTAGGCTCCGCTCTGGGCATTTACCGGCTGGCGGACGCCTTAGGCAAGAAGGCTCATATTGTCATTAATGAGGCAACCATTTCTGTGCGTCCGATTATGAATAATTTTGCGGGCAACAGTATTTATCCTGAGGACTTGTTTTACAACAGTGAACAGGCGGTGGCGGCGATGGATGCGGATACCCTGCTGGTTGTGGTGGATGTGAACCGCCCGACCTATACAGAGTGCCCGGAGCTGCTATCCATGACAAATTCCATCGTGGTGCTTGACCATCACAGGCAGACAAGTGAGACGATTCAAAATGCAACGCTTTCCTATGTGGAGCCATATGCGTCCTCTGCTTGCGAGATGGTGGCGGAGGTGCTTCAGTATATTGTGGATAAGCCGAAGCTCCGCTCCCTGGAGGCAGATGCCATGTATGCGGGCATTTTGGTGGATACAGATAATTTTGTCACAAAAACAGGTGTCAGAACCTTTGAGGCGGCGGCATTTTTAAGGCGCAGCGGCGCGGATGTGGTTCGGGTGCGCAAGATGTTCCGAAGTGATATGGAGGACTTTAAGCAGAAGGCTCGGGGTGTGGAACATGCGGAGGTCTTTCTGGATATTTTTGCCATTTCCACGATGCCGGTGGAGGGGGTTGACAGCCCTACGGTCATGGCGTCTAAGGTGGCAAATGAGCTGTTAAATATTGCGGGCGTCCATGCATCCTTTGTGTTTACGGATTTGGAGGGCGTCATTTATATCAGTGCCCGTTCCATTGACGATATCAATGTGCAGGTGATTATGGAGAAGTTAGGCGGCGGCGGTCATGCCAATGCGGCAGGTGCGCAGCTCACGGACGTCAGCCTGCAGGAGGGTATTATGCAGGTGAAGAAGCTGTTGGAGCAGATGCGGGAGGAAGGAGATTTATAAAATGAAAGTAATATTATTGCAGGATGTGAAAAGCCTTGGAAAAAAAGGCGAGATTGTGAATGTTAATGACGGATATGCGAGAAATTATGTGTTGCCGAAGAAGCTGGGTGTGGAGGCAAACAATAAGAATCTGAATGATTTAAAACTCCAGAAGGCCCATGATGACAAGGTGGCGGAAGCAAAGCTGGCAGATGCGAAGGAATTGGCTGAAGAGCTTTATTAGGGAACCGTGAA